>CAYVRC010000074.1:0-26481 GCA_964453205.1 uncultured Pirellulaceae bacterium
ATCTGCTCGCGGTGCGGAAGCTTTGCGACGAACAAGACATGGCACTGATCGTCGACGAAAGTCGCATCGTGGCGGGCACCAGCGGACGCCTGCTGGCGTTCTCGGCGGTCGCGAACATCCGACCCGATTTTGTTGTCCTTTCCGCGGGACTGTTCGGCGGTTTGGCGGCCAGTATCTTGCTGGGCGATCGCGTCGACGAACGAGTCGGCCGACGACCGGCCGAGCTAATGCCCGGAGCGATCTTGCCGGCGCATCTGTTGTTGGCGACTTTGCGAGAGATCCGCCGACGCGACTTGATCGCCGGGCCGCAGCGACTGGAAAAGCTGGCAACGGACGTCGCCGAAACGATCGGCGATTTCGAATTCGTTCGCGACATTCGCGTGCTCGGCACGACCCTCGGCATCGACACGGACGTCGCGGCGGAGGAATTGGTCCGGGCGATGGAGAAAGCCGGCCTGCTGGTCGAAGCGGCGGGCGATTCGTCGATACGAATGCAGTTGCCGATCGTCTGGCAACCGTCGGACTTTTCGGCTTTGCTGGATCGCTTGTCGAAAGGCTTGGATGCGATCAAACGACATTCACTGGAAACCGAATTCGCCTAAAATCTTTTGAAAATCGTTCGATGCCGCATCGATCACTCGCGGACATCGGATGCCGAAACTTGAGAACCTTATCATGCAACACTTGTTAACCCTGTTTGACCTCACCGCCGACGAATTGAAGTTGATTCTGGCGACAGCCGTGGAACTGAAGACGCGGCTGGCGCGGGGCGAACGTCCTTCGGTGTTGCCGCATCACACCATGGCGTTGCTGTTCGAAAAACCCAGTCTGCGAACCCGCGTCAGTTTCGAAGCCGGAATGGCACAGCTCGGCGGCAACAGCCTGTTTCTGGGCCAAGACGTCGGCTGGGGTAAACGAGAGTCGCCTTCTGATTTTACGCAAGTCCTCGGCCAATTCATCGACATCGTGGTCTGCCGCACCAAAGAGCATGAGAAGCTGACGCAACTGGCCGAATTCGATTGCATGCCGGTGATCAACGGATTGACAGATCTCTCGCACCCGTGCCAAGCGATCGCCGACGTCTTGACCATGCAGGACGCCCTGTCGCCCGGACAAGCTTTGGCCGACAGGCATTTGGTATTCGTCGGGGACGGCAACAATGTCAGCCGGTCTTTGGCGTTGATCTGTGCGATGTTGGAAATGCGATTCACGCTGGCTTGCCCCGCGGGCTACGAAATCGACGGCGACTGGTTGTCACGGATCGAATCCCGTTATCCGAAAGCCGCGATCACGCAAACCGCCGACGCCAAGTCCGCGGTCAAAGACGCCGACGCGATCTACACGGATGTGTGGACCAGCATGGGGCAGGAGGCGGAATCCAAGCAGCGTCGCAGGGACTTTGCCGACTACCAAGTCAACGAAAGCTTGATGGCGGCGGCACCGGATACCGCCCGCGTGTTGCACTGCCTGCCGGCCGTTCGCGGCGAAGAGATCACCGATGACGTGATCGACAGCCCCCAAAGCGATGTCATCCGACAGGCCGGCAACCGAATGCACGGCCAGAAAGGATTGCTGGCTTGGATGCTGAACCCCACCTGGGTCAGCGAGAACGTTTCGGTGTAGCGGTCCCGAGCGGCTAGGGAATCGGATCCAAGACACGCATGGTTTCATCCAGCGTGTATTGCAAGTATTCGTCCAGATCTTTTTCCAACACCTGCAACGCGACCTCGATCGCGTCATCACCGCCTTCGGTAAAGCTGAGAGCACGGACGCCTTCCAGACGCACGCGAGGATGTTCGTCGCCGACCGCCACGGCCAATCGCTCCAACGGATCGTCGGCTCGATCGATCCAGAACGACAACACGCGAACGGCCGCGGCGCGGGCACGGTGGTCCTTCGCCGTCAACATCTTTTGCAGCAATTCCTCGTTCACCACGTCGTGCGTTTGATGCAGCCACAAGGCCTCCAGCATGTGGTGTTCGTAGTCGTCGTCACTCGGGTCCAAAGCCGACATCCAAGTCTGCAAACCGCTCAACACCTCGTCGGTATCTCGCTCGGCCAATTCGCGACGCACGCGATAACGCGTTCGGTCCTGGGGCGATTTCAGCAAGTCCAGCAGGGCGTCGACCGGTTGTCCGGCGATCCGGGCCGGCTGATCCAGCGGACGCGAAGGATACGTGATCCGCCAAATCCGGCCGTGGCTCTTGTCACGATTGGGGTCACGCAGATTGTGTTGCAGGTGACCGATCAACGCGTTGTGCCAATCGACGATGTACAACGAACCGTCCGGAGCGAACTGCAAGTCGACGGGGCGAAAATTTCCGTCGTCACACATCAGGATCGGATCGACTTCGGTGCCCACAAAGCCGGAACCTTCCTCGCGAACCTCGTGACTCAGCACACCACGATCACCGATGCAGTTGGTGACCAAGAAATTGCCCTGCGTGTTTTCGGGGAAATGACCACTGCTGACCATCGCACAGCCGCCCAGCGGACGCGTCCGCTTGGTGTAAAAGGTCGGAAACTTGATCGACGGATCGTCCCCGATGATTTTCGCGACGCGGCTGTGCTGGGCTCCGCCGGGATGCTTGGCGGGATAGTCGATCTTGCCGGAGATCGGCGCGGCCCAATAACTGAAACCCGGCGAGGCATCGCCGATGAAGTTTTGTCCCCAACGATCGAACACGTGCCCCCAAGGGTTGGCGAACGCGAAATTGACGTGGACGCCGAAACGCTCGCTCTTGGGATGATAGAACCACACGCCGCCCTCGCCCAATCGGGTCAGGCCGTAGGGGCTTTCGATCTGGGAGTACTTGAACGTGCCTTCTTGGAAATACAGATTCCCGCCCGGTCCCCATTCGAACGCGGCGATGCCGTGGTGCGAATCGGCACTGCAAAAACCGACCAGTTGACGCACTCGTGTGTCGGCGACGTCGTCGCCGTCGGTGTCCTGGGCGAATAAAATGTCCGGCTGCATGGCGATGTAAGCGCCGCGGTTGCCGATGGCAAACCCGGTGGGTTGATGCAGCCCGTCGGCGAACACCTTGCACTCGTCGGCCGTGCCGTTGCCGTCCAAGTCTTCCAGGATCAGTAACTTATCGTTCATCGGCGTCTTGGGCTTCCAGTGCGGATACGACGGCATCGTCGCGACCCACAAACGGCCCTTGTTGTCGAACTGCAAGGCGACCGGATTGGCCAGTTCGGGGAACTGTTCCTCCGATGCAACCAGTTGGATTTCGTAACCCTCGTCCAACTTGAAAAGCAGGCGTTGTTCCTCGGCCGTGCGATACCGCAACGAACCCAGTTTGCCACGCTTGGCATTCACGTCGTCCGCCCCACCGACGTTGGTCTTGGGCGTGATGAAAGGCAAGGTGTTGCTGTCGTCGACGTCCGCGGGAACCGGTCGGCCGGCGGCGACTTGCCAAATCCGCTGATCACGATTCGCCGCCATTTCCGCCAAGATGTCACGTTCGCGTTCCATCACGTCGCGGTTGCGGTAGGTGCCGTCAAAGCCCGCTTCGCCACGTTTGCCGTAGATCGAAAACCCGTTGACCGCGCGGTAGCGGTGCCACCAGTGAAAGTTCTTGTCCGCGACTTCGGCAAGAACTTCGGCGTCGATCTCCGTCGGGCCGCCTGTGCCGAACAAGGCTTGATCCAAGATCGGTGCGAATTGCCGGTAACCTGAATCGGTCAGGTGAATCGCGTTCAGCGTCAGCGTTTCGTCGGTGGATTCGAACAACCGTTTCGTGGGATGGAAAACGTCGGCAAACGTCACGCCGGTCGACTCGGCGATCTCGGCCAAGGCATTGGTGTAAAGTTCCAAGTTTGCGTTTTCGGCTTCGCCGCCGGGCAAAGGTTCTCGACCGGTCTCTTCGAACGCGATCGGGGACACCAGGACAATTCGCGGAGTCTGGTCGCCGTCGTATTTCTGGTCCAAGTTGTCCTTGATCAAGGCGGTCATCTTGGACTTGAATTCGTCCACGCCTTCGGGACCGGCGAAGGACTCGTTGAGTCCGAAAAAGTACAGAATCACGTTGGCGTTGCAGTACGCCAGGTGATCGTCCGGCGTGCCGAAATTCTCGCTGCGGATACGGATGTCGGGTTCGTCACCGGGAAAACACAGATTGCGAACGACCAATTCCTTGTCAGGGAATCGCTGGTGCAACAACGTTTCCCAATAGTTGTGATGTTGCATCCGTTCGCCCAAGGCGTTGCCGACCAGACAAATCCGGTCGCCCGATTGCAATTCCAATTCGGCTGACGCCGGGGCGGTCGTCAACAGGATCGCGAGGATTCCGAGCGCGAAAACGAAACGTTGTTTGATCATCGTGGATGGTAGAAAGGGGGGGCGAAGGTGGGATGGTAGAACAGGCGGTTAAGCCGAGGTTCCCAGTCTACCCCATTGCTAACGCAGATGCGTCCAGACCGCTTTGGCGGCGTCCAGATCGCCTTGGCCCGGACGACCCTGGGCGTAGGCGACGCGGTTGTAAGCGTCGACCAAGGTCGCCAATCGGCTGTAAAACGGTGCCTCCTTTTGCGTCGTGGCCGCCGCCCGTAGCCGCCCGACAAATTCGCTGGGGGTTTCACCGGTCGCCCGAGGCGACACGTTTTCGCGAAGCCAAGCGTCGGCGGCCGCAAAAGTGATCGCGATGACGGCCGCCGGGTCGGATTCGCGACCGATCGGGTTGGAAAAAGACGAGAAAGGACGTGGCGGTTCACCGGGATCGGCGAACCACGACTCCGGTGCAAAGGCTTGATCGGACGATTCCTTCGCCACGCCGCCGAACAGACCGCTGATCCAATTCAATAACTGCCTGAAATTCTTGGCCACGTAAATCAACACGATGATCGCCAGCGCGGCGATCAAGATGATCTTCAGAAGATTGCCGAGACGGCCGATCGCGTCACCGAAACTGCCGGAATTCCGACCGGACGACGATGAGTTCTCGGCCGGCCCGGAATCCTCCGCCGAATGGTCCGCTGAATCCTCCGCTGAATCGTCTGTGGGCGAGTTCCGATCCGCGTCGTCGCCCTCGGCCTCGGGGTTCCCCTCCCCGTCGCCCGAATCAGGCGGTCCGGACTCCGAATCCGCCCCGTCGGCCTTTTCGGCTTGTGACGTGTCGTCGGAGTTTCCCTGATCGTTGGTCGCGTCGTTGCTTTTTTGGCTCTCGGTTTTCTGGTTTTCGTTGCTTTGACCTTCGCCGGATTGGCTTCCCGCCGGCCCGTCTTTGCGATCACCGCCCGGGGCGTTGCCGGCCTGGGCGCCTTTTTCGGTTCTTGTTCCGCCGACTTCCTTGTCGCCGGTGTCCTGTTCGCTTTCCGGCGTTGTCGCCGGGGACCGGCCTTTTTTTTCGGCCGCTTCGTCACCGAAGCCGAACCGACTGGCCGTGAATGACTTAGCTTCCGCCAACGTGATCGGCGGTTCGGCGATGCCGATGGCGGCGCCGGGCATGGGCAGGATGAAAGCGATCACAATGATCGACGCGACCAGGAAACTACCGCCGGCCAACCAAGACGCCGTGACTTCGGCGGGCATCTCCACGTCGCGGCGACGGAGGTATCGCCGCAGGCCCAGGAAACTGGTCGTGACCAATAACGACAAAGCCGCGAACAAGTACACCGCCAAACATTTGCGTGCCGTCGCCGCGGTCGCTTCGTCGGGCAACAGGAATTGCCCGAGACCGAACAGCGGCAGCGCCGCCAAGGCCAGGTACAGGACCGTGCGACCGGGCTGATGAGTCGGCCGTTTTGCTTTGCGTGGTGATCGTGACGTCGATGCCGACGGGTCGGGTTTCTCGGTTGCCGGTGAATTTTCCCCACCCCCGGATTCCGGTGGCGGCTCGGTCACGGCGAATCGTTTCCGCATCAGCAGTCGCCCACTGTCGACCAACCCTGATCCACTGGTATCGATGGCATCGTCGACCAAGGTGCAATCGAAAACGATGCGATCGGCCAAGTACACGATCACTCCGACCATCAAAATCGCGAAGACGGGCGATCCGACATACTGCGTCATCACGAAGATCGCCGCCAGGGAAAGCGCCGCGGCATAGCCGAGCGCGTACTTGCGGTTTTGCTCGATGGCCAAGCGTGCGACCGCGACGGCCCCCATTGTGAAGAACGACAACACCCACGCCACTCGCGAGGGATAGTTGCCGCGATAGACGACCGTGGTCAAGAACAAGACCAAGGCGCTGATCATCAAAAAGATCAGCACCGGGGCGACCGCGATGGCCGCGTAGTCGGCCGACGTTTTGTATCGCTTGGGCATCAATGAACAACGAAGGGCCGTGGTGGTCTATCGCAACACGGCGTCCAGCTTAGTTCACCGACGGATCCGGATGGTGTTCTCTCCATCGTTGCAGCGCCGGTTGGATCGACGACATCGGCACCCATCGTTCGCGGGTCTTGCTGCTTTTCAACAGTGTCGTCGGCGCGATTTTCCCTTCATCGATACGGTGCAGCAGATCCGCTTCGGAAATCGGCCCCACCGAGGCGGGCGCCCGGAACCATCTTTCTCGCTTGTAGAACCATTTCGCGCTCATTGTTCTTCACCCTCTGTGCAAAAAGTCGCTCGACAAAAAAAGGCACGCGTCTCCGACGCCTCGAAAGTCGATTCCTTTATCGAACTTTAACACAGCCGAAGCCCGCCTTGTTGCGGCCATTTGGTGAAAAAACACAACTTTAGGCAAGCTTTTGCGAGTCCCAGGCAACGGAGGAGGCCAGCGGGATTCCGCCGGAGCGATTTTGCCCCCACGGCGGCGGGGTTCGCCGGGTGACGTTTTCGTCTCCTCACGATGCGAGGACCTCGTCGGCTTACCAGCGGCCGGTACTGCGATCGGCGTAGATCACCCGCTTGGCTTCGTCGCTGATCCCGTAGGCCAAGTTGGGCTGATTCAGTTCGATGAACACCGTGTACTTTTGATGAATGGCGTCCGAGTAAACGACCGGCGCGTGGGTCAGTCGCAGGAACTGGATCGGCATTCCGTTCCATCGCTTGGTGTACACGCCGGCTTCGATCGCCGGTTCGCTTTGCAGCCCGTAGTACTGCGTCATCAGCGGCACAACCATGTTCGGATCGCCGGTGAAGCCGTGCAGTTGGATCCGCTGAAGCGCGCCCCCGTGATCGAAATAATACGTCAGCGTGCCGGCCAAGTCCGTGGCTCGGGTGCCCGTCACGATGGGAACTCGCAAGCCCTCGAGTCGCAGATCCGCGAGCACCGTGCTGACACGAGAGAAACGATCGATCAGCCATCGGTCGGTGATGTCGAAACGCAGCACTTCGCGTAAGTCCGGCACCTTGCCGCCGACCAACGACGGTTCGACCGCCGGATCCGCGGGAACACCGCCCAGCTTTCGCGCCAGATTCGTTTCGTAACGATAACGATCGGTGCTGCTGCCCCGCAGCGTTTCGATTTCATGATGCGAGTGTCGGGCGTAACCGCCGACGCGATCCGAAGGCCCGGATCCCGATTCGCCGCCGATCATCTGTGACACCGATGACGATGCGGTGCGGCCCCACTGCGTCTCCGAGGCGACGTAGGGTCCGCCGGCGGCGGCGGCCAACAGGGCGACGAGCTTGGTTCGGTTGAGCATGACCGTTGACCATCGAAAAAGGACGCGGAGGAGGGGAGGTCAATTCGCACAGCCAGACAGCGTCACCGGTCGCGGCCGCGAACACACCTTTTACGCATCGGCAGTCGCAGGCCGACAACTTCGTTCCCTCTTGCGAAGCCTACCTGATCGTTATCGTTACGATCATCCGTACGAGAACACCGACATGATCACCGATGCATTGCACGCCGCGCTGATGGACTTATGCGCCGAATTCCCGAACGGCCGTTGCGCGCCGTCGCCGCAAACCAAGGCCAGTTTGCGACGTGACTTCGGTGCCGAAACGGCCGAACGTCTGATCACACTGGTCAACCTGCAACCGAAAGCCCGCGGCAAACTCGGGCCAGGCGTTTGGTGGGTGACCGACCGCGCGATTCGGCAAGCAACCCCGTTCCAAGTCGCCGACGTGAAAGCCGGTCTGTTGCTCGGCGACGCGGATCCGGGTTCGCCGAAACGGGTCGTCGACGCCTGCTGCGGGATCGGCGGCGACACGATGGCCTTGGCGCGGCGACAACGCCGACGATCTGACCTTGGGATGATCCTGGCCGCCGATCTGGACGGCGAACTGCTCGAAATGCTGAGGCGGAACTTGCAGTCCGCAGAGCTTCTCGGCGACAAGCCGGCGGATCGCTTGACGTTCGGTCGTCACGATGCGGCAAGTCTGGACGTCGATGCCGACACAATCCTGCACATCGATCCGGACCGACGAACCGGCAATCGGCGTGCGAGCGATCCGGCGTTCTATTCGCCCGACGCGGAAACGGTGCGACGAATGATCGGCAAGGCCTTCTCGGCGACGGTCAAACTTGCCCCGGCGGCCGATATCGATGACTGGACAGGCGAAGCGGCACTGTCGGAAAAACCGATGCACCGTTGTTGGTTTTCGCTCCGCGGTGAAGTCCGCGAGCAGACGTTGTTCACCGGTGAGACCGCGGGGCGATCGAATCGGCAGGACGCCAGGCGATCAGCGGTGATCGTCGACGGCGACGGACGTTTTGACGTTTTTTACGATTCCGCCGATTGCAAAACCGCAGCCGATGCGGGGCAAACCAGTGAAGCCAGCGTCGAAGAAGGCGACTGGCTGTGTGATCCAGACGCCGCGATCCGCGCCGCCGGTCTGACCGAATGCTTTGCCGAGCGATTCGAATTGCGGGCGATCGGGAAACCCAGCGGATTTTTGGTCGGCGAGTCCGATCGGCGGAAAGACCTCGCCGACCTGACGCGAATCTCCGTCACCGCCCCGATCGCTTGGACCGGCGCGGCGGACGATCGCAAGCTCCGCAAAGTGCTGCGGGATCAAGGCTGGTTCCCGCAAACGATCAAGGTTCGCGGCACGGATCATGATCCGGCGACACTTTTTCGCCGTTATCGCCGGTGTGGGGACAAGCCCGTCACGCTGTGGATCGGGCGTGGGCGGCGTCGCGTGTTTGCCGCGATCACGGAATGACCGTCACGACCGTCACCGGCCTACCGCCGGTGAGGCCTTTTCGCATCAATGCGCGTTGCCTTTTCGCCTCATCGCTGCAATCGGCGTGGTACGTTTCAACGGACAAAGTCTGTCCGATGCGAAAAGTTCGCCTCCATTGCCAAGGAAGCCCAACGACGGACCGATGCACGCAATATTCAGGACCAACACCGACAACCACGACAGGACGTCCCCTCTCGGGAAAGTCCTCCGGTGCGTCGCTTGGTTCGCAATCTTGTTCGGTGTCATCGCGTCGACCGGTTGCAGTCGGCTACGCTTGCCGGCGATCGATCCGACCGGTAGTTGCTTGTTTCAGCCGCTGCCCACGACGACATCGTTGGCGTTGCCCGGTTCGGCGGGCGAAGGTTGTTGCTGCTGGGGCTGTTTCAGTGGCTTGGGCAACTGTTTGCAGAATTGCCCGCTGGTCAATCCGCCCGCACCCGCATTCACGACGCCGGTTGATCCGCCGCCTTGTTCGGATCCACAGGCCGACGCGATCGGCGGTGCCGTCAATGCCGAACCTTGCGTTCCCGGTCCGGCTTGCAACGGACAGTGCGCCGACGGCCCACCCGCCGTGCTGTTGGGCCAAGAATGCAAAATGTCGGACCTGACGAAGTTGCCCGATCGTGGCGAGCGAGGCTGTATCCTACTTTCACCGCAACGAATCGTTGCACCGGTGGGCGGCGAGGTGATCCTGCTTTCCGGCGTTTGTGGCACCGACGGTTATCTGCAAACCGGCCAACCGCTGGAATGGATGTTGACGCCCGAGAGCGTCGGGACGTTCCTGCAAGTCGGCGACGACGACCCGGGACTTCTGCATCGTTTGGCCGGCATCAAGAGATCTGAAAAGAAAGATCCCAGTTACGCGCACGGCGTGACCAGCACGAAACCCGCACTGATCACGCGAGGAAACCTGGATCCGAGCGACGACGTGCGGCTGGAAAAAGGTCAAACCTGGTTGTCGATCGCCAGCCCGACCGAAGGCGTCAGCCGCGTCACCGTTCTGGCCCCGGACAGCGAGTGCTGGGATCAACGCAAGGCCACCGCGACGATCTATTGGATCGACGCCCGCTGGGTTTTCCCGGCGCCGCAACGCGTCCCCGCCGGCACACCGGTCGACTTGACGACCCGCGTGACCCGCAGTGAAAACTCCATCCCGGCGGTGGGCTGGAAAGTTCGCTATGAAATTCAACAACCCGAACTGGCGCGGTTCGCCGGCACCGACGGCAGCGATGTCGTGGAAGTCGAAGTCGATGAAAACGGCAACGCCACCGCGGAGCTGTTGCCGATCGAAGGCGCCGCCGGCGCGGCCGTGGTCAACATCAGCGTGATTCGTCCCGGCGGACGAGACGACAACATGCCGACGATGACGCTGGGGCAAGGTCAAGCCTTGGTCACGTGGAGCTCGCCGCAACTGAGAGTGGAAGCTTTCGGTCCCGAAGTCGCCAGTTTCAACGTCCCGTACCTGGTCAAAGCCATCGTGTCGAACCCCGGCACCGAAGCGATCAACAACGTGCAAGTCGAATTGACAAGGCCCGACGGCACGGTGTTGGGCACGACCGATCAGTTCGCCGACCTGTTCCCAGGCCGCATCGTTTGGAACATCCCACGGATCGATCCGCAGACGGAAGTCGAAATCTTCGCCGACGTCACGGCACAAAACAGCAACGTGTTGACATTCAACGCTCGGAGCGCCGAAGGCTTGGCGGGCCAAGCCGTCATCAGGACGAACATCTATCGCCCGTCGCTGACGATGACGGTTCGCCCACGACAAGACCAAGTCGAAGCCGGGCAAACGGCAACCTTTGACATCGTTGTCACCAACACCGGCGATCGTCCGTTGGACGACGTACGCCTTCGGGCCGAGGGCGGTGAAGCGATGACGCATTTCGAAACCGGTAACCGGAATGTCCAAAGCGATCGCGAGGAAGGGCCGCTGCAACCCGGTCAGACTTGGCCGTCGATCTTGAACTTCGTGCCCGCCGAAGCCGGCCGACGATGCATCACCGTCGAAGCCACCGCCGACGGCGGCCAGCGAGTCGGCGAAGAAGCTTGCGTGATCGTGATCAACCCGATTCCCGTGACACCGGCTTTGTCGGTGACCCTCGAGTCGAACGATCGCTTCACCGTTGGCGAAACCCGATACTTCAACGGACGTGTGACCAACACCGGCGAAGTTCCTTTGGACAATGTCCGTGCCGTGATGGTGTTCGACCCGCAACTGCGACTGCGGCAAGCCACGCGTGGCGCCGATCAATCGCGTCTGGGCGAGTACCTGCTGAGCTGGGAAATTCCGCGTCTGGAGCCCGGCGGATCGACCTTGTTGCAAGGTGTCTTCGAAGTCGTTGCGTCTTCACCGCGCAGCCGAGTCGTTTTTACCGCCGAGAGTGCCCAAGGGGCGCGCGGGGAAGCGACCAAGGTCGTCGAAATCTTGCCCGGACAAGTCGTCCCGCCGCCACAATCGCCACCGTCGTCCTCCGACTTGCCGCCGGCCGTCGTGCCGCCTCGAATCCCGACCGGCCCCGCACCCGACGGCGGAGACACCCGGCCCGATCCGGGTTTCGGAAACGCGCCCGTCGCACCGCCGCTGCCGTCGCGGAGCGGACAACTGCAATTGAGTGTCCGGCAACGTGAAATCTCGCCGCGTGCCAATGCACCGATTCCCTACTCCATCGCCGTCACCAACGACAGCGACGAACTGGACCGAAACGTTGTGGTCGAATTCGCCATTCCGGCCGGCGTCCGTGTCGTCAGCGTGACGCAAACGATGAACCCCCAACCCGGAATCGGGACGCAGATCGGCAACCTGTATTCGCTTGATCCGATCCGCAACTTGCGCGTCGGCGAGACCGTGACGTATGAACTGGTGCTGATCAGTTCGATTCCACAAACCTTTGACTTGCAGGTCGAAGCGACCAGCGATCTGCGTCCCAGCGGAGTTCAAGCGACCGAGACGACACGGGTGGAGTGACACGATCGGCGAGTGAAACCGGGCACCGTGGCAGACTTCAGCGAGTGGTCTTGATCGTCGACAAGCCACCGTCGACCGCGATCGTTTGAGCGGTGATCCAAGTCTGATCGGGATGCAACAACCAAGCGATCAACGAAGCGATGTCTTGGGGCGTTCCCAATCGACCCAGCGGATGCATCGCCCGACTCGCTTCGGCGGCGCGTTCGTTGCCCCAAACCTTTTCCGTCATGGCGGTTTGAACCAACCCCGGCGCGACGGCGTTGACGCGGACGCCGCCGCCCGCGTAGGTCGCCGCCGCAGACCTCGCCATGGCGGCCACGCCGGCTTTTGCTGCCGCCACGGCTTCGTGATTCGACAGACCGATGTCGGCCGCCGCGCTGCTGGTCAAGACGATCGAACCGCCACCGCTTTTACGAATCGCCGGTGCCGCGGAACGCAACAATCCGAACGCCGTTGTCATGTTCTGACGGATCGTCTCTTGAAAGTCGTCAAAGCCGGTCAAGTGAGCAGGTTTCAACAGAATCGAGCCGGCCAAGTTCACCGCTCCGGAAATTCCGCCGAACGTTTCCACGGTTTTGCCGACCGCGTCGGCTGTCGCTTGCCAGTCGGCCGCGTCGCCGACGACGTGCGGTTGCGCGAGAGACTCGGACAGTTGTCCAAGCGTCGCCTGCGATCTTGCCATCAGCATCAACCGGGCGCCGGCATCGACCAAGCGGTGGCACAACTCACGACCGATTCCACCGGTCGCACCGATGACCAGGTAAGCGGGCGAATCAACATTGGGAAAATCAGACATTCCGTTTCGAACCAAGTCGCGAACACGAGTCGGGCAAGACAATCAACACAAACAAGCGTAGTGACTTGGCAAACCCGGAGCTTTCCGGCTCGTCGACTTCGACGCGTTGTTCCGGTCAGCACCGGTTGGCCCGGTCGATGGGTGTGCGACACTCATGCCCGCCACGCCGCTTTTGCATCAAGCACCGCTTGGTCATCAAGTGAGAGTCGTTTGCAAGCGGCCGATAAGTCGTCGTGCGACATGCGTCGGCGGATTGTTGGCTGTGTCGCGATGACCCGCCGATGTTTGTTTGTGTCCGACGGATGAAACATTTTGGCCGACGCCCGGAACGAAAAGTTCTGACGCGTCGACCAGTACCCAGCGGCGATTTCGGCGCGGTCCTGAAATCACTTTGACGCCCCCCCTAACCGGCATCCCCTCCCTGAAGCCGGACTTGTCAACGTGAACTCGCGCATCGGTCGCCGCTGGGCACCGAACACTTTGTCGACACCTCCTTTCCCACCGATCCCGCCATTGCTCACTCGGAGGCACCATGGCCAAGAAAGATACTTTTCGCGTTGTCACACGCGCCGCAGACGGATCGCTTTTGATCCGCGACTATCCGACGATTGATCCGTTGATGAATCAGCACCCGCAAATCGGCATTGACGATTGCAGCACCGACCTGGCGTTGCGTGGGATGCCGGTCTTTCGCGGTTTGGTCGGCCCGATGCCCGAAGGCAAACACGTCGTGCGTTATGAAACGCCCGAAGTTTTCGAAGCGTTGACGAAAGAATGGGGCTTGGCGACCCCCAAAAAACGCCGTCGACGTGCGCCGGCGAACCCCGACGCGGTCGCTTCGTAACGTCCACGCTCGCACCCGAACTTATGTCGCCGAAGCCAGTTCGCTGCGTTTTTGGGCGATCAGTTTCAGCAGGGCTCTCTGCGGCTTGACGAATTTGTCGACGCCCTCGGCCATCAAAAATTCGTGCATGCGATTCGTGTCGATGACCGCATCGATTTCGGCCAGCACGTCGTCGCCGGGTAATTGGTCGACGGTCCGGGTGAATGTCAAATCGCTTTCGGCGACTGCGGCGTTGGTTTCCGGCGGGTTGGTTTGGATGTCGCTGCCGGCCAAAGCTTGCACGTATTTCCACGGCGGGTCGTCGGGATTTTTCGTGCCCGTGCTGGCGAAAACCAGTTCTTGGTGCAGCGGCAAGTTCTTATCGTTCCAGAAGTCCTGGTTTTCTTTCCAAATCCGTTTGGCGTTGACGATGCCGACCATCCCTTGAGCGGCATCGGACAACTCGACCTGCTTGGCCGTATAAACGTCGATTCGTGAGATGAAGATGCTGTAAACCGATTTGAACTTCGCGGGATCGACCCGGTTTTCCGCACCCCGCCAGATCGCTTCGCGGGCCGCACGATATTGGTCGGCGGTAAAAATCAGGGTCACGTTCAAGGTCACACCGGCGGCGGCCAACGGCTCCAAGGCTCTGAGGCCCGCCGGTGTCGCGGGGACTTTGATCATTCGGTTGACGTGCCCGGCCGACCAATGTTTGCCCAGTTCGATGTATTTTTGAACAATGTCGTCTTGGGACCGGTCCGACGAAGGGTCCTCCAACAGGGGGTCCAGTTCGAAGCTGACCCAACCCGCGTCTCCGCTGGTGCCGGCGTGGATGTCGGCGAATTTTTCTTCCGCCCGGGTGACCAATTTGTTCGTCAATTGCCAGGCGATCGTTTCGTCGTCGCTTCCCTCGCTCAGCATCGTTTCGATGTCGCCGTCCAGGTTTCCGGCGGCAACGATCGACGAAATGATCGCCGGATTGCTGGTCGCCCCGACGGCGCCGTACCGCAGGTTGATGTCCACTTCGGCGGGGTCCACCGAGTCCAGGTAAAGTCGAGTGCCGGTATCGATCAAAGATTTCAGCGGAGCGGACATGGAAAGGCTGGCCTTTGAGATCCAAGGAAGGGGGGCGAACAGACGATGTCAAAAAGCGGCGCGTGCCGCGTGACAAAAAGCGGCAGTAACCGTCCGAAAGCGTCTTGAAGTCTAGCACTTAGCATACCGCACCGGCCGATCGGCGACCCGCCACCGGCCGCACAGATTCTCCAGGGGGCACCGAGGGCAGCAATTCAGGCGTTCTGAGCCTGCAGCGAAGGCGTTTGAAGTAGACCGACGGTGCTCGGATCTGTAGCCTTAGCGGCTTATCCGGACCGTCATTCCGCTTCACGTCGCTTGCCCCCTCCGAGTTCGCACCGTCCTTCATGCCTGGTTCGTCGCAAGACCATTCACTGCTCGATCGCCGAGGCCCGTTAGGGTTTTCGGGGGCGCTTTGGATTTTGGGGATTTTCTTTTTCTTGATGCCTTCGGCGTTCCAGTCGGCGCGGATGAGTCTGGCGAAGAAAGAGAACGACGTGAAGGATTGGCTGCCCAGTGACTTCACCGAGACGACGGAGCTGGAATGGTTCGCCAATCACTTCGTCGGCGAAAGTTTCGTCTTGGCGACTTGGCCGGGATGCAACGCGGGGGATCAGCGGCTGAAACTGCTGGAAGACAAACTCCGTCACGAGTCGGCCGGCTACGATTGGTCGGCCGAAGCCCTGAAACGTCCCGAGTGGACCGACGAACAGATCGAAGCCCGGCAGGGTGCGCGACAGTTCGGCGCGGATTTGCAACTGCTGTATCCCGGCGATGCTTTAAAGAATTGGGGCGGGAAAAACGAAAAATGGTTGAAAGCCGCCGACGGCGGCTGGTTCTACATGACGCCCGACGGCCGGCTGTACCGCTGGGAAGGATCGATGACCGGGCCTGCCGGATTGTTCCGCGCCATCCAACGGGCCACCGGAACGTTCGAGCTGGAAGGGCAGTTGATCACCGCTTTCGGAAGGCCGAGCAGCGACGAAGCGTTCAATCCGTTTTACAACGACCCGTCGTTGGTTTGTGCCCCCTTGTTTGCGACCGTGCAAACGGGCAATTCGATCGTCGAGGACTTGGCCAAGGAAGGCGGCCCGCTGTGGCCGGTCGACTTGACCGCCGCCGATCGCCGCGAAACCGTCGCCAAACGCCGCGCGATGGAACGTTTGACCGGCACGCTGTTCGCCCCCGCGGTCCCGGAACAGTTTGCCTGGACGCCGAATGCCTTCCGTTCGGTCATCGCCGAGCATGCCGAGGACGTAGACGTCGACGCCGAGGCACTCGGGCCGGACTTTGACGCGATCGTCGATGAAACCCTGACGACGTTTGTGGACGCGAATTTGGACGGCGACCTTGACGCGCTTTTCGATGCTCCGCTGGAGACGCAAGCCGATGCGTGGTATGCCGTCTTTGATGCGATCGAGGCTGAGCCGCCGCCGCGACTGACCGCGATCGTGGTGACGTTGACGGATGTCGCCAAGGACAACCTGGCCTACGCACTCGGACGCGGCGTGCTGGGCGGGCCGCGTGGTCGGTTGTTGCATTTGGCCGAGGAAAGCGGCGTTCAAGGTGCCCCCCCGCCCTCGATGGCTCCGCCCCCGTTCAATAAAAGCCCCCCCGATTCGATCGGCGGATTGCCGCCGCTACGGATGGGCGGTCCCCCGGTGGACAACATTGCCATCGACGAAGAAGGCACCGTGACGTTGGTCCGCTTGGTCGGTTACAGCGTTTTGGTCGGCATCCTGCTGTCGTATTTCTGCTTTCGCAGCGTCAAAGTCACGTTGATGGTGTTCATCGTCGGTGGCGCCGCCGCGGTACTCAGCATGGCCTTCGTCGGTTGGACCGACGGACGTGTCGACGCGATTTTGATGAGCATGCCGTCGTTGGTTTACGTGCTGGGTTTGTCCGGTGCGATCCACGTCGTGAATTATTACCGTGATGAAGTCCGGATGCGGGGAGTGCAAGGCGCGGCCGCCCGCGCGCTCCGCCACGCCATCGGACCGTGCACGTTGGCGTCGACAACCACCGCGATCGGTTTGGGATCCTTGGCGACGAGCAACTTGGCGCCGATTAGCAATTTCGGCATCTATTCCGCTGTCGGTGTGATCGCGACTTTGGCGATCCTTTTCTCGTATCTGCCGGCGGCGCTGCACACCTTCGCACCGGTCATCGGACTGCGAACGGTCGCGAAAGATTCACCGGCGAAGCGGGACGACGGGGCTGACGAATCAAGACCGGAAAACACATCGCAGTCGTTCGTCGCCGAGGACGAACACGTCATCGCCCAGTGGTGGGCCGGCGTCGGAGGCTGGGTCGTGTCGCACCATAAGTCGGTCGCCGTCGTCTGCACGATCATGATGGCTAGCGTGGCCGTCGGAGTCTTCAAGATCGAAACCTCGGTTCAGTTGTTGAAGCTGTTTGATCCGAATTCACGTATCATCCGCGATTACGCGTGGGTGGAAGAAAACTTTGGCAAACTGGTGCCGATGGAGTTGGTCGTGCGGATGCCCCCTTCGCTGCAACGCGAACACTCGCCCGCCATCAAACAAGATGTTGCACCGGAGCGGGCCGGTTCGCTTTCGCTGTTGGAACGAGTCGAAGCCGTCGCCCGCATCCGCACCGTTGTTCACCAAACCCTGGGCGAACCGGGAACCGACGTGGTCGGCCAAGCGATGAGCGTCGATACGTTTTTACCCCCCTTGCCTGGACCGGCTTCGGGACGTTTGTCCTCGACCGGGATCGCGCGGTCACGCCTGCAAACCGAACTGACCGAAAGTTACGGCGAACTGACCGATAGCGATTATCTGCGAATCGAAGAAGACGGACCGTTCCGGGGCAGCGAGCTTTGGCGAATCAGCCTGCGTGTGGGCGCGTTGACGGACGTCGACTACGGACAATTCATCGGCGCGCTGCGTCGCACGACCGAGCCCGTTTTGCGAGCTTACGATACTCGTGAATCCTTGTTGGAACAATTCGCCGCAGCCGGTGTCACGATGACGCCACGGAATCAGCCGCGGATCCTGTTGATCGGCAGCGATGCGCCGGCGAGTTTGCCGGACAGTCAATTGAATCGGATCGCCGACAAGAAAGCCGTCGAGCAAGACCAAGCCGCCGGCGTCGACACGCGGGCGATCTATTTGGCGACGCTGGGCGAACTTTTGGACCACGAAAACATCAAAGGGGTCTGGTTCGACGACACGGAAGTCAAGGAGTTCGCCGGCAAAGATCCCGAGCGATGGTCACGGCTGATTGCCAGCACCGACGCGGTGATCTATCTGGGTTCCGACGCTGTGTCACGTGGCCAGCTTTCCGATGCGAAGCTGCTGATCGACGCGGACCAGATCCGATTGCGACAGCCCGAACCGATTCTCAACGAGGGTTTTCCCGACGTCGCCGGCAGCGGTGAAATGCAGGTGATTTACACCGGGGTCGTCCCCGTGGTTTACAAAGCCCAGCGAACGTTGCTGGCCAGTTTGGGTGAATCGATCGCCTTGGCGTTCGTGTTGATCACGGTCGTCATGGTCGTGCTGCTGAACCCGGGTCGCACGATGAAGCAGCGATTGAATCCGCGTCACTTGATCGACGGCGTGGCGGCGGGCGCGCTGTCGATGATCCCCAACATGTTTCCGGTCTTGGTGGTCTTCGGTGCGATGGGCCATTTGAACCAACTGATGCCTGGCAACTTTTTGGTCGACATCGGCACGATGATGACCGCGTCGGTGGCCATGGGGGTGGCGGTGGACGATACGATTCACTTTTTGTCATGGTTCCGGTCTTATTTGGACCGCGGACTCAGTCGCGAAGAAGCGGTGATCGAAACCTATCGCCGCGTGGGTCCGGCGATGACGCAGACGACGATCGTCGGCGGCTTGGGCTTGTTCGTCTTTGCCTTGTCCACCTTCACGCCGACGCAACGTTTCGGTTCGTTGATGTTGGTGCTGTTGGCGACAGCGTTGGTGGGCGACTTGGTTTATCTGCCGGCCCTGCTGACCGGGCCGTTGGGGAAATTTTTCAAGCCACGTTTACCGAAACCCACAACCGGCAACGAATCGACAGACGACGGTTTCTCCGGACGCGATGACGCGGGTGGTGACGACGAAGGGTCTTCCGACCGGCATGGTGAACAGAACCACGCACCGGAGTCACGGTCGAAATCGGAGCCGACCACCGGCGAAGAGCAACGCGAAGTCATCATCGACCGCGAGGGCTTGCCCCAGTTAAAGTTGCACCGACCGCCGACCGCGAATGAAGCGTCCAAACTGGACAACCGATAAATCGCCGGACGATCTACGTTACAATGCTGCGATGCGCGTTTTAATCTCTGGCGGACGACTGATCGATCCTGCTCAAGGAATCGATCGTCTCGTGGATGTCGTCGTCGACGACGACCGGATCGAAAAGCTGATCGAACCGGACGAACACAGTGTACACGACGGTCCGATCGGTCGCGTCATCGATGCCGCTGACTGTATCGTGATGGCCGGGGCCATCGATCTGCACACGCACATCGGTGGCGGGAAGCTGACGCTGGCCAGAATGTTGTTGCAAGATTTGACGACCGGCGGCGATTCGGCTTTCTTGCCCGCCCCGCACGTCGCCGCGGCACGTTATTTGGACATGGGGTTCACCACGTGCTTCGAACCGGCGGTGATCCCCTGCAACGCGAGGTCGGCACACGCGGAGATGGCCGGGGCGACGGGACTGGACACCGGCGGCTATTGTCTGCTCGGCAACGACGACTTGTTGCTGCGGATGATTCGCGACGAAGTTCCGCAAGCGATCCTGAATGACTATGTCGCTTGGATGGTCACCGCGACGCAGTGCATCGCCGTCAAGGTGGTCAATCCTGGTGGCATCAGCGCCTTCAAATTCAACGCGCGTGACTTGGACGTCGATACACCGCACCCGATTTATGGTGTGACACCGGCGGCCATCATTCGCAAGCTGTGCCGTGCCGTTCACGAGATCGGTTTGGTGCATCCGCTTCACGTGCATTGCAGCAACCTGGGCGTGCCCGGGAATATCGCGTCAACGATCAAGACGATCGAAGCGGCCGACGGGTTACCGATCCACCTGACGCACGCACAGTTTCATTGCTACGGCAACGAAGGCCCCTACGGAATGTCGTCCGCCGCAAAGACTTTGGCCGCCGCCCTGGCGAAACATCCCAACGTGACGATCGACGTCGGACAGGTCATGTTCGGCCAAACCGTGACGATCAGCGCCGATTCGATGCACCAGTTCGCCAACCATCGCTTGGCCAAACCGCGAAAGTCGGCTTTGGTCGATGTCGAATGCGAAGCCGGGTGTGGCGTGGTGCCGTTTCGCTATCGACGAAAAGAATTCGTCCACAGTTTGCAGTGGGCGATCGGGTTGGAACTGTTCCTGATGATCGACGATCCGACACGCGTGTTTTTGACGACCGATCATCCCAACGGCGCACCGTTTACCAGCTATCCGCATCTGATTCGCCTGCTTTGTGATCGCAGTTTTCGGGAAACGGCACTCGCGGAAATCCATCCAGAAGCCGCCGCCAGCAGTGACTTGGCCGGCCTTTCACGTGAATACACCCTGGCCGAAATCGCGACGATGACGCGATCGGCACCGGCGGCCCTACTGGGGCTCGATGACCTGGGAAGTCTTCGGCCCGGCGCTAGCGCGGATCTGGTGGTTTATCGTAACGACGAGAATCGTGAAGCCATGTTCGCCCGTCCCCGCCAAGTGATCAAGGCCGGCCGAGTCGTTCGGGATGCGGACAAGTCCGGCGACCCGAACGACTCACTCGCGTGGGGTGACCAACGAACGCGACGCGCCGAATTGACGTCGGATGACGGTAATTTAAGGCGGATTCGCGCGGATTACGACGACGCGATGATGATGCGAATGGATCGGCTTTGGATCAGCGACGATGAATTGGAATCGGTCCTGGGCAGCCGATCGGTCAGGCACGTGATGAAGCCGCGAGTGCGATGAGCGAACTGACGATCAACGGAGTCCGCATCGACGACACGTTCGCCGAGGCGTTCGACATGAAAGCGACGCGGTTGATCGTGACAGCCGATGACGCGATCTGGGCGATGCAGGCGTCCGCCGCGCTGACCGGTTACGGCACCAGCGTGATCGCTTGCGGGATCGAAATCGATGTCGAAGCGGAGCTTTCACCCGCTCAAACGCCCGACGGTCGCGTGGGCTTGGCCGTGTTGGCGTTTGCGGCATCGGGCAAGGAACTGCTGAAACAAATCCCGCGTCGCACCGGCCAGTGCGTGCTGACTTGTCCGACCACGGCGATCTATGACGGCACCGAAACGCTCGACGGAATCACCCTTTCGGACAAGCGGATCCCGCTGGGCAAGACGCTGCGTTATTTCGGCGACGGGCACCAGATCAGCAAGGTCATCGACGGCGTCCGTTTCTGGCGGATTCCGGTGATGGACGGTGAATTCGTTTGCCAGCACGACGTGGGACAGTTCGCCGGCATCGGCGGCGGCAATTTCATGCTGTGCGCCGATTCGATCGCCGTCGCGACTGTGGCTTGTCGTGCGGCGATCGACGCGATCCGATCCGTTCCCGGCGTGATCACGCCGTTTCCCGGCGGAGCGACGCGGAGCGGGTCCAAAGTCGGTTCGAAATACACGGCACTGTTCGCTTCGACCAACGAGGCGTATTGCCCGACGCTGCGTCACCTATCGGTCTCGGACGTCGACGCCGAGACACAGGTGATTTTGGAAGTCGTCATCGACGGCGTGGATGATGCGAGCGTCGCGACGGCGATGCGGCAAGGCATCTTCGCGGCGGCCGAGGCCGGCGGAAACCAAGGCTTGCACCGGATCACGGCGGGCAACTACGGCGGCAAACTTGGCAGGCATCATTTCGCGTTGCATCAATTGCTCGCCACGGGAACCGCGTCGTGAAATCTTGGTCGCTCCAGCTTCGTGAATCACCGCCCGGCCGTGTCGACGCGTCGCCGATTTGTTTGAGCGAACTGGGCGAATCGGATGCGGGCGGAGTCGCGAAAACCGGCTTGGCGTGTGACGGTCGCCGAGTCGAACTGGGCGAGTTGTTTCGGGTTCGAACCCTGGACGCGACACGACCGACCTTGCGAATCGAAGGCGACGCGAGGCTGTTCGATTTTGTGGGGCAGCGACACGCCTACGGCACCTTGCAAGTCATCGGATCGGTCGGTGATCACGTCGGGTGTTCGATGTCCGGCGGTGTGCTGACCGTGACGGGCAGCGTCGGCGATTTCTTGGCCGCCCCTCGCGGCCCGCACCGACGGGGCATGACGGGCGGAAAGATCGTCGTCCGGGGCGACGCCGGCGGTCGAGCCTGTCATCGCATGCGACGTGGCGAAGTGATCATCGGGGGCAACGCCGGGGATGCTTTGGCATCGCTGATGATCGCCGGGACGGTCGCGGTGACCGGGCGTGTCGGCGACTTGACGGGATACGGGATGTCGCGGGGGACGATCGTCACCGTGAAGGGTGATTTCGCGTCCAGGCCGCCTTCGACCCGATTCGGCGAACCCGCGATCTTGCGCTCGCCCTTTCTGGCGGTGTTGGCAAAATCGATGAATCTGTCGGCCGGGCCTCACCGGGAGATCCGTGAACTTGCCGATTCGATTTCGTCCGGCGCGCTCGTCCGGCGTGGCGACTTTGCCGTCGGTGGTCAGGGGGAATGGATCACGCCCTTGGCGTGACGACGGTGCGAAGTCGCCGGGATTTCACGACGCGTTACCACCGGACGCGATGCGGCGATTCGCGTTCTCTCGGGGGTCAGCTGAATCGCCGCAGGTGAACGCCGCTGGCTTGACCTTGCGGCGTCACGTTGACGCTGATGAAGCTGTCGCCGGCCGGCGTCCCCGCGTCGGTCACGGCGTTGATCGGGCAGGCCGGATCGAGCTGTTGCAAATTTCGAATCGGGAACAGTTCTTGGCCCAAGCAACACAAGCTGGCGACCGCTTCGACCATGCCGCCGCCTGCGCCCAGGTTGCCCAGGTGACCTTTCAGCGAAGTCACTGGGGGTTGACCGGCGACATCGCCGAAGACTTCCGCGATCGCTTCGGCTTCGCAGCGATCCGACGTGACCGTGCCGAGGCCGTGCGCGTTCAGGTGGCCGACGGTTGTCGGGTCCGCGTCGCCCAGGGCACGACGCAGCACGTTGACGAAAGCGGTTTTCAGATGTCCATCACCGCCGTCGACGCCGTGGGTTCCGAGGCCGGAGGTGGCCGGGCCGACGGCGCTGCTGCCGTAGCCGACGACTTCGCCGAGGATGGTCGCGCCACGAGCTTGGGCGTGCTCGACGGTTTCCAAGATCATGGCGGCGGCACCTTCGCCGACGACGCTGCCGTCGCGTGAAACGTCAAACGGCCGACTCATGGTCGTGCAATCCTCGCGACTGCCGGCTAGCGTTTCTTGCATCGACGCGTGCAGGGTCCGCAGCGGATGGATTCGCGATCCGGTGGCGCCGACGACCAGCGCGTCGGCATGACCTCGTTGGAGTGTGGAAAGGGCCTCACCGATCGCGTTGCCCGCGGAGGCTTCGCGGACGGTGATGCTGTTGTTCGGGCCACGCAAGTCGTTGTAGATCGCGATGTGGCTGGCAGGCATGTTGGGCAGGTACTTCAATAGCCACAGCGGATTGACTTTGGGCAGCCCTCGTTTGCCCCACCGCTGGAATTCGAATTCGCCATCGTCGTTCAAGCAAGCCGCCATCCCGGCGGCGTATTCTTCCGGCAGCGACATGATGTAGTCACAGCCATAGATGATGCCGGTGCGGTCACGATCAAAGACTTGGGCGTCGAAACCGGCATCGGTCAAAGCGAGTTGGGCGACCGCGACGCCCATCTCGATCTCGCGGCACATCACTTTGGATCCTTTTCGGATGTTCCGGCTGACCGTTTTTTCCAACGGGCCGTAATCGTTGATGTGGCCGGTGAAGTCGATCGCTTCGGCGCCGTGATCGATCGAAAGCACGCCCCGGGGCACTTGGGTCAGTTCACGAATGCCCGAAACACCTTGGCGTAGCCCGGTGACGAGAGCCTCGGCGGTGTTGCCCAGCGGAGAGACGACGCCGACGCCGGTGATGACGACACGTCGGGGGGAATCAGATTGCATGAGCGATGGAAGGATCGGGCGACGGGTGCCAAAGTTGAACAGGATGCGAAACAAGCTGGCCGCGTGATTTCCGCATTGAAGGCTGGCATTCTAACGATCCGGTCCATTTTGCGTAGGCGGTCATCCGTCGTCGGGCCTTTCTCGTTCAGCCGGCGGCGCTAGGACGTAGGCCGGCAACAAGCCGCCGCGGCGCTGTTCCGGCAGGCAGTGTCGGCACGGATTGCCGCTGCTGCGTCGAAGACTCGTTGTTCCGCCTGCCCAGGCTCCAACCAACACGCCAGGTCGAACGGGATGAACTGATAATGACGAGAATTTCCCTGAATTTCTGCGGAGAGTGTTGCCTACGTCCCCGTTAGGCCGTTCGATCGTGGCATGCGGTTGATTGCCGCACGGGATTGACTCGAGCGAGGGATTCGCCAAGCAATAGAAACGGACTGTCACGGGGGGGGGCACCTCATGGTTCGGCGACTACAATCATTTTCGTTGCTGTTCGCGGCGGGCTGGCTCTCGATGGCCGCGGCCCTGAAGCTCTCGCAATTTGCGGGGGGGGGTGGGGGCATTGCTCGCCATCGCTGAGGTTGGCGTTGCCTTCCTGTGTGTCGTTGCGGCCTGTCGGTTTGGATCGAGGAGCCGCACGCTTGTCATCGCCGGTCTAGCAGTCCTTTTTGGTACGTTTGCCTGCTACTCCGCCTGGGCACTGTTCCGCGGTGCTGTCAGTTGCAACTGCTACGGCAGCGTCGAGGTTTCGCCGGTCGTCAGCTTCGTGGCGTCCGGGATATTTAGCGCAGCACTCTTCATGCTCTCTTCGTCGACGGAGGGTCGCGAAGTCTCGCAGCGTTCATTGGCGACGATGATCCCATCGGTCGCGGCACTCATTCTTGGTCTTGTCACACCGAGCTTGCTAGCGAGTGTTCCAGGTTCTGAGAGCGCATTGATTCGCGTCGATAGCGCTGACGAAGCGGACCGCAATTTCGCCATCGAACAGCTGAATCTCGAGAGCTTCCTCGAGCGACGCGATGACGTTCGCGTTCTCTTGGTCCGAGAGTCGTGCCCGGCATGCATGATTGAGATAGCGAGTCTTGCCGCAGACGACGATGCCAATCTTCCGCAAGACAAGCTCGTCGTCATTGGAATCGGGTTCGATCGTCAATCGGCAAAACTGTTTCAATTGCGATCATCGCGTCGCGTGTCGCAGGTGAACCTGCTGGCCGATTGCGAGCAGGCAGATCAATTCATCACCCCTCAGTGGTTTTGCATCTCGGGAGGGTCCATCCGATCATGCCAGTGACGTACTGGCGACCGCGGGCAGCGGATTCCTGCCCAATGTTTGGTTCGAAGCACGGGAGAGTAACGATGTTTCGAAGTGTCTTGGTGGCGGCGAGCGTTTTGTCGGTGGCCCTGGGGGCCGCGTTTCAACTGCAAGCCAGCCAAAATCGTCTCGTGGCGATGAGTGAAGATGAGCAGCACGCGATCCTTGGTGCCGACGGATGGTTCGAGGACTGCGTTGACTTGGACAACGGCTGCATCCAGGATCCGTTTGACCCCAAAGGCAATCCCTGCCCGCCCGGCGGAAACTGCGGTGCCTACTGTCCCGGTGGTCAAGTTGATCAATCCTGCGAAGACGATTGGTTCTCGCTTGGATGCACCTGGATCGGTCCAACGGGATGCGACGCGGAACCGCTGAAATGCCATGCACTGACGGGAAACTGCATTACGGCAGGGCTCGGCCAGGGACCGAATCCGATCCTGTGCGGCAGCTACGACAAGTGCAATTAGGCGGCAATTGAAACTCCACCGTGGGTCGTGCCTGACTCGATTTGAAGCCACCGGCCTCTGGTGACCAGAAACCGTTTTGCACTTTAGGTCAAGCGCTAATCAGCGCTGTCTTCGGGCAGCGTGGTACAACCTGTGAATTTTTTGTCTGCCTCCCCCAAATCGTTTGAAGAATCAATGCGTTACTGCCAGTTTATCGTTCTTGGCCTAATTCTAGCATCGGTTTCCCATGCCCAGGACGAAGCGATCATCGAGGCTTTTAAACACCGCTTGGACCATTACCATGGGCTCGAGTTCGAATACACAGTCACGTTTGACATCGAGACGACTCTGGATGCCGAACCGAACGAAATCCCGCCGGAAGATGCGATTCACTTCTTGAGAATTGCCAAGCCGATCGACGAAGGGTCGTTGCAGTACCGAATCCTTTGGAAGCGCACGGTCCCGAATCCGGGTGAGCCGGTGCTGAAGGGCGTACGCGTCGTGGATCGCTGGATCGGATTTGACGGCCGAGAGACGAGGCGATTCGATCAAACATTTCTGACGCAACCCAACCCCAAGAAAGAAAGCTTGGCGATCATCCGACCGAGAAACGAACACGGCTGGTATCCGGGTTCTCAAGACTGTTTCTTTTGGTTTATCTCCGCGGACTTTTTTAATCTTCCTTCTTATGCGAGGCCGTACGATCCTGACATTGCGTTGAATTGGTTCAACACGAAACCCAAGGGGGCGGAGACGATTGCGGGCGTTCAGGCTACAGCTTACGAGTTTAGCCCCACGGATCAAGCGCCGGTAAATCTTTCCCGAACGACGTGGGTGACCGCGACACCCACGCCAATGGTGCTAAGAACC
>CAYVRC010000075.1:0-26187 GCA_964453205.1 uncultured Pirellulaceae bacterium
TCCCTTTTGGAATAGCAACGACCAGACCTAACTCCCGTTCACGTTGAACCAGTACGCGTTCAGAACAACCGGTTCACGCCGTTGAGCGCGGCGACACGGTAGGCCTCGGCCATGGTCGGATAGTTGAAGGTGGTTTCGATGAAGTAATTGATCGTGTTGAGATCGCCGGGCTGATTCATGATCGCTTGTCCGATGTGAACGATCTCCGATGCGTTGGCTCCGAAGCAATGGACGCCCAAGATCTCCATCGTGTCGCGGTGAAAAAGCAGCTTGAGCATGCCCGTGGTTTCGCCTGTGATTTGGGCGCGAGCGAGGCTGCGGAACTGGGCCTGGCCGACTTCGTAGGGAATACAGGCTTCGGTCAATTCCTTTTCGGATTTTCCGACCGAGCTGATTTCGGGGCTGGTGTAGATGCCCGTCGGGATGTCGTGAATCCGCAAGTTCCCGTCGGCTTGTCCCAGCAGGTGCATTCCCGCGGCGCGACCCTGGGTGTACGCGGCACTGGCCAGCGAGGGAATACCGATGACATCGCCGACGGCGTAGATATGCGGCAGCGAAGTTTGGAAATGCTCGTCGACTTCGATCTGCCCGCGGCGATTGGCTTTGACGGCGATGTTATCCAGCCCCAGGTCGTCGGTGTTCCCTTGCCGACCGTTGGCCCACAGCAAGATGTCGGTTTTCAGCCGCTTGCCGCTTTTCAATGTCAGGATGACGCCGTCGTCCTCGCCTTCGATGCTGTCCAGCGTTTCGTTGTGGCGGATGATCACGCCCTGGTCGCGGAGGTGATAGGACAGCGCGTCGATGATTTCGTCGTCCAGGAACTCCAGCAACTTGTCACGCGAATTGACCAAGTTGACTTTGATGCCCAGGTTGCGAAACATCGACGCGTACTCGGTCCCGATCACGCCGGCCCCGTAGACCGTGACCGAGGTGGGCTTTTCCTCCATGTCCAGCACCGTGTCGCTGTCAAAGATCCGTGGATGCGTGAAGTCGACGCCGTCGGGACGAAACGGGCGGCTGCCCGTGGCGATGACAAAATTTTTGGATCGGATCGGTTCGCTTTCGTCGATCGTCACGGAGTGTTCGTCGATGAAGCGGCACTGGCCGCGGTGGACCGGCACGTTGTTGCGGTCGTAGAACGACTGACGCATGGTGACTTGTTGGCCGATGATGGCCTGCGTCCCCCGTTGAAGCTGACCCATCGAGGGGCTGATTTGCAGCCCCATTTCTCGCAGCACCGGGTTCCGCAGCGATCGCATCGTGTTGGTCACGGCGTACCGCAGGGCTTTGCTGGGGATGGTCCCCCAGTGGGTGCATCCGCCGCCGATTTGCCGGTATCGTTCGGCGACGCCCACGCGGAGCCCGCCTTTGGCCGCTTGCATCGCCGCGCCCTCGCCGCCCGGACCGGTGCCGATCACAAACAGGTCGTAGTCAAAGTTGGAATCGATCATCTTGTCTTCGAGTGGGAGGGAACGTCTGATGACTGAAAATACCGCCTGCTGCCCAAAGGTTTTACGATGTTGTTGGCTTGCGTCCAGACCGATGTGGCTTTCGCGCGAGTGGACGCCAACCGTGCGGTGGTCGCCGACCGGGTGCGAGATTGTGCGGCTTTGGGTGCCGATCTGGTCGTTTTTCCCGAATGTGTTTTGTGCGGCTACGGGTTCGAAAGCCGCGAAGAGGCGATCGAATCCGCGTTGACGCTGGCCGACCCGGCTTTCGAGGAATTCACGAGTCTGGCGGCCGAATCGAAGCTGAATTTCACCTTAGGATTTCTGCGAAAAGATTCCCAGCGACTGTTCAACGCGACCGCTTTGATCACCCCGAACGGCGTGACGGCGGTTTACGACAAAGTCCATCTGCCGCACCTGGGTGTGGACCGTTTCGTCGATCGCGGCGAAGTCGACTTTCACGTCCACACGGTCTCATCACCGCGTAGCACCGAAGCGGAAAACAGCGACGCGGCGGACGTTCGCGTCGGCATGGCGATTTGTTACGACAGTTCCTTTCCCGAACCGATGCGGGTGCTGGGCTTGGCCGGGGCCGACGTGATCGCGTTGGGGACGAACTGGCCGGTCGCCGCGGCCCGGACGGCCCGGATCGTTCCGCCGGCGCGGAGCATGGAAAACCACCTGTTTTTCGCGGCCGCCAACCGGGTCGGCAGCGAGCGTGGCTTTCGCTACTGCGGCCTGAGCAGCATTTGCGGGCCCGACGGCGTCGAACTGGCTCGCGCCGCCGGCGATGAAGAAACGATCCTGATCGCCGAAATTGATCCGCGACAGGCCCGCAACAAACGGATCGAACGGACGCCCGGGAAACACGTCATCGACCGATTCGCCGATCGTCAAACCGATTTTTACGCGTCGATCACCGACCCATCGTCCTGGCCCCCCCCGGGCCGCTAGCGGCCCCGAAGTTACGGTTTCCTCGTGGCGAGGGTTTCAAGTACGATCCGAAGATCGGCGAACCGGCCGATTCCACCATCGTTTGACGCGAGAAACCACGTTGCTCGAGATCCAAGACCTGCATAAATCGTTCGGCGAAAAGCAGGCGGCTTGCGGAATCTCGTTCTCGCTGCGAACCGGCGAGCGATTGGCGTTGCTGGGCCCCAACGGGGCGGGCAAAACGACGACGATCCGCTGCGTCAGCGGCCGGACCCGTCCGGATTCCGGATCGATCCGACTTTCGGGCCTGCCCATCGACGAACCCGGCGTCCGTGACGTGTTGGGATTGGTCCCACAAGAGATTGCCGTCTACGGCGATCTGACGACACGAGAAAACCTGCAAGCCTTCGGGCGTTTTCACGGGCTCCGTCGACGCGAACTCGCCCGACAAGTCGACTGGGCGTTGCAGTGGACGGGCCTGGAGAGTCGCGCCAATGATTTCGTCGGTGGCTTTTCCGGCGGCATGAAGCGACGCGTGAACTTGGCTTGCGGGGTCCTGCATCAGCCCAAGATCATCTTGCTGGACGAGCCCACCGTCGGCGTCGATCCGCAAAGTCGTCAACGGATCTTTGCGATGCTGGACGAGTTGAACGCCGGCGGCACGTCGATCTTGTTGACGACGCACCACTTGGACGAGGCCCAATCCCAAAGCGATCGCATCGTCATCGTGGACCAAGGCCGCGTGGTCGCCGACGGCAGTTTCGAACAACTGGTGTCGCAAACCATCGGTACCGGACGGGTCGTCAAACTACGCGTCGACAAGCCCGGGGAAGTCGACACGCCCGGGGAGAACGGCGGCCCTCCCAGAATCGCCGCGCCACGGATGGCGACACTGACGACCAAGATCGGTGACGTCGGTCGCGAACTGCCCGCCGTCTTGCAAGCCGCCGATCGACAGGGCTATCGCATTCATGACGTGGAGGTGCAATCGCCGACGCTGCACCATGTGTTCTTGCATCTGACCGGCCAGGATTTGCGGGACTGATGCGATCATGATTTCAACCGTGTTTCTGATCGGTCTGCGTCGCTTGGTGCACAACCGCGTCGAATTGATGATGACGTTCGTGGTGCCGATCGCCTTTTTCAGCATCTTTGCCGTCATCTTTGGCCGCGGCATGGGGACGACCCCCAAGGTCAAGACGGTCATCGTGGACGAGATCGACGACGAAACCAGCCACGCGGTGGTCAGGGAGATCGCGTCGAGTGACGGTCTGCGAATCATGCGTCGAGGCGACCAATCGATGTCCCGCGACGACGCCGAAGCCTTGGTCCGCGGCGGGAGCGTGACGATCGCGATCGTGTTGCGGAAAGTCGACGACCGAATCGCCGCGGAATTGCTGGCCGACACCGCCGATCAGGTCGCGCCGCAAGTCGTCTCGGCGTTGGTCACCCGTTCGCTGTTGGTAAGGACCGATCCAGGCACCGGCGACGTCTTTTCGCAATTCGCGATAAATTTACGTCAGACCGAAATGCCGGATGAGGATGCCGGGCCCTCGGAAACACCCGCCACGCGAATCACCGAGCGGGTCGATTCCCGCCCCGACGACGCCGTTTTTACGTCGCCCGACATCGAAGTCGTCGACGTGATGAAGGTCGGCAAGGCCAACCCGGTGGTCAGCATGTACGCCGCCGGAATCGCCGTGATGTTCCTGCTGTTCGGGGCCAGCAACGGCGGCGGCGCGCTGTTGGAGGAGAAAGAGAATCAAACGCTGGAACGGCTGTTGACGACGCGGCTTTCGATGGACCAGTTGTTGCTGGGGAAATGGTTCTACCAGACCGCCCTTGGCGTGTCGCAAGTGTTGGTGATGTTCGTCTGGGCTCAACTCGTTTTCGGCGTCGACTTGTTGGGGCATTTCGACGGATTCGTCGTGATGACGGTCGTGACCAGTGCGGCGGCGGCGGCTTTCGGCCTGTTCTTGGCAACGCTTTGCAAAAGTCGCGGTCAATTGAACGGCTTGTCGGTGATCGTGATCTTGACGATGAGCGCGCTGGGCGGGTCGATGGTGCCACGCTACGTGATGAGCGAACGGCTTCGCGAAGCCGGGTTATGGACGTTCAACGCTTGGGCGCTGGACGGATTCGACAAGGTGTTTTGGCGGGACTTGCCCGTCGCGTCGCTGGCTCCACAGTTGATCGTGTTGCTGATCAGCGCGGTGGCGTTTCTGCTGGTCGCCCGGCTGCTGGCCGTCCGCTGGGAAACCGATTGAGTCCGGCGTTCCCGTCACTTTCCGAGCGGACCGGTTCGGGTCCACGCGGACGGATGTCGGTTATGATGGTCGCCTGCGAATTTCTCCCCACCTGTTTGTCGGCCCTGCAACCCGAGTCTCCCGCATGCGACCTCGATACACGCTTCCCCTGATCCTGACCGTTTTGTTTTCGCTGGGCGACGGTGTCACCGCGACCGCCCAAGACACGACGCCCGCCGCATCCCCGGCGGACACTGACGACGGGTTTGTCAGCCTGTTTGACGGCGAGTCCCTGACCGGATGGTCGGGCGCGGTGGACGATTATGAAGTCGTCGACGGTGCGATTCAGTGCAAATCGGGTCGTGGCGGGAACTTGTACACGACCGAGGTCTACGGCGACTTCATCGTCAAACTTGAAATCAAGCTGCCGCCGGGTGGCAACAACGGGTTGGCGATTCGTTTCCCCGGCGGCAAAGGCGATCCGGCGTACGTCGGGATGTGCGAACTGCAAGTCTTGGACGACCAGCACCCGGGCTACGCCAAACTCGATGCCCGGCAGTACCACGGCAGCGCTTACGCCATGGTGCCGGCCGTTCGCGGTGCGTTGCGACCGACCGGCGAGTGGAACGAACAAGAAGTCACCGTCAAAGGATCCACCGTTCGGGTCGTCTTGAACGGTCAAGAAATCTTGAATGCCGATCTTTCCGAAGTGACCGAGTTCATGAACAACCGCGACCATCCGGGGAAGGATCGCACCGAAGGCCATTTCGGTTTCGCCGGCCACAACAAGCCGGTCCGATTTCGAAACATTCGGATCAAGAAACTGTGAATCGTCGGTCTTCACGCACCGGCCCCGGTCGCCAACCGGGCTGTTGATTTCGGGTTCGCGGTGCGAACCCCGAAACGAATTGTTTCCGTTTTCTCGCAACAATGGCCATTCCAGGGGACGAGACCTTGATGTCGCCCGATTCTTCTGACTTCACGATTCGACGCGTGGCCATCATCGGCGTGGGGTTGCTCGGCGGCAGCGTGGCGAAATCGCTCCGGCGGGCCGACCCGCACATCCACGTCGTCGGCGTCAGCCGGAGTCCACAGACTCGTCGATCGGCGTTGGACGGCGGCGTCATCGACGAAGCCTGCGAATCGGTCGCCGGGATCGGCGGATCGTGCGACGTGGTGGTGGTCGCGACGCCCGTGGATCGCCTGGCAAGTCTGGTGATCGCCTCGGCGGCGGTGACCTCCGACGCCTGCCTGATCACTGACGTCGGCAGTACGAAACAGAGCATCGTTGACGCGGTGAAAACCGACCCCGTCGCCGCGTCAAAGTTTGTCGGAGCCCATCCGATTGCCGGCAGCGAGAAAACCGGAGTCGCTCATGCCACCGAAGACCTATTTGACGAAAAAGTCGTCATCATCACGCCGACCGATCTGACGACGGACCACCGTCATCGGCAAGCCGCACAGTTCTGGCGAATGACCGGTGCCCGATGCTTGACGATGACACCGGGCCAGCACGATTGCGAATTGGCGGCCGTCAGTCACACGCCGCATCTGATCTCGGCCTTGGTGGCCCAGCTCGCTTCGCCCGATTCCCTGCCGCTGGTCGGCAGCGGGTGGCGCGACATCACCCGTGTCGCCGCCGGGGATCCTGAGATGTGGACGGCGATCTGTCTGGAGAACCACGCGGCGATCCTGCGACAACTCACCCGTTGCACGGAGGATCTCCTACAAGTGGGCCGCATGATCCAAGCCGGCGACGGCGACGGCTTGCGAGATTGGTTCGACAAGTCAAAGACGATTCGCGACCAAGCCGACTCCTGAACCCGGCGGAAGAGATCCCCGGTGATGCCAACTTGTGCAGTCGCCCGGAAAACGGGCACCGGCGGAGCGTCCGGTGTTGCCGAGACCTCTCGGCGACAACGTTTTCTGAAAACGCTTAACGGCCGGCGGGCCTTTCTTAGCAGCCTTTAGCGGCCAGCTCGTTTTCCACTGCGTCGGCAAATCTGGCAATCCCGTCCGCCCCCGCTTCGTCGGCATGTCAGTTGCGATCGCTCCATTGCCGGACAAGGCGGTGCTGAAAGAATTCGCACGACAGGCAACTCGAAAGGGGAAACATGAACGACGCTCCCGATCGGGAAAGCGTCAACCGTCAAGGAAGAGTCCGCGTCACGGAAGAGTCAGATGTTAAGGAAGAACCAAACGGCGAAGCCATGAGCCGTTTGCGATCCCGTCTCCGTCGATGCGATCGCCACAGCAGGGATGCTGGTTCGGTAAGTCATTTTTTTCGATCGAAATCCCCTTCTGCAAGGAGCTCGAATGAGCACTGCGTTTGCTTCCCCACCCACTTCCACCAAATCATCTCCCAATCCGGCGACCGGCACCGGTGGCGGCGGCGGGGGCGGAATGACGCCGCGTCGTGCCGCGGTTTCGGCTGTAACGAGCAAGGTCCTGAATCCTCAAACGATCGAGTTCATTGACGTTCCCGCGGCGGAGTATTATTCCGCCAACGTCTTCACCAAATCGGTGATGAAAGACCGGCTGCCCAAAGCCGTCTATAAGCAAATCATCAACACGATCGATTCGGGACAGAAGCTGGCCCCCGAGAACGCCGACATGGTCGCCGCGGCGATGAAGGATTGGGCGATGGAAAAGGGCGCGACTCACTACGCGCACGTGTTTTATCCTCTGACCGGCGCCACGGCGGAAAAGCACGACAGCTTCTTTTCACCGACGTCCGACGGTGGCACGCTTTCGGAATTCAGCGGCAAGCAGCTTTGCCAAGGCGAACCCGACGGATCGAGTTTCCCCAGCGGCGGCATCCGCGTCACCTCTCAGGCTCGCGGTTACACCATTTGGGATGTGACCAGCCCGGCCTACATTCTGGAGAATCCCAACGGGAACACGTTGTGCATCCCGACGGCTTTCGTGTCTTGGACGGGCGAAGCCCTGGATAAGAAAACGCCGGTGTTGCGCTCGATGCAGGCGCTCAACAAACAAGCCCAGCGGATTTTGAAGATCTTCGGCCACTTTGACGGCGCGTTCGTCGCATCGACGGCCGGGCCGGAACAAGAATACTTCTTGGTCGATCGCCATTTCTATTACGCCCGCCCGGATCTGTTGAATGCGGGCCGCACGCTGTTCGGTTGCAAACCTCCGAAGGGTCAAGAATTCGACGACCATTATTTCGGCGCCATCCCGGAACGCGTCTTGGCGTTCATGTGCGAAGCCGAGCGGGAACTGTTCAAGCTGGGCATTCCGGTCAAGACGCGGCACAACGAAGTCGCGCCGGGACAGTTCGAAATCGCTCCCGTCTTTGAATCCGCCAACGTTGCGGCCGACCATCAACAACAAATGATGATCACGCTCAGCAAAACCGCGGAAAAGTACGGCATGGCTTGCCTGATGCACGAGAAGCCGTTCGCCGGCGTCAACGGTTCGGGCAAACACGTCAACTGGTCGCTGGGCAGTTCGTCGCAAGGGAACATGCTGGACCCCGGCGACACGCCGCATGACAACGCTCAATTCCTGGTGTTTTGCGCGGCCATCATTCGCGCCGTTTACAAGCACCAAGGGTTGCTGCGTTCCGTCGTCGCCAGCGCCGGAAACGATCACCGCTTGGGTGCCAACGAGGCTCCGCCGGCGATCATCTCGATCTTCTTGGGCGACCAACTCAACGACGTGTTCGAACAGATCAAGACGGGTGGCGCCAGCAGTTCGATCGAGAAAGGGACTTTGGAAGTCGGCGTGGATGTCTTGCCGCCGCTTCCCAAAGACGCGGGCGACCGGAACCGTACCAGCCCCTTTGCCTTCACCGGAAACCGTTTCGAATTTCGGGCCGTCGGTTCGAACCAGTCGATCTCCGGTCCTCTGGTCGCGATGAACACGATCATCGCCGAGTCGGTGGATTTTTGCGCGACGAAACTGGAGGAGGCCATCGCGGACGATCCCGACGCGCTCAACGGCGGCATCCAGAATTTGATTGCGGAGATCTTGGAGGAGTGTTCGCCGATCATTTTCAACGGCGACGGGTACTCCGAAGAATGGCACGCGGAAGCGGCGAAGCGTGGCTTGCTGAACTTGAAGACCACGGCCGATGCGTTGCCCGAATTGGCGTCGCCCGAGTTGGCCGCGATGTTCAGCAAGTACGGAGTTCTGTCCGAACGGGAACTGCACAGCCGCTTGGAGACCTACCAAGAACAGTACTGCATGACGGTCGACGTGGAAGCGAGTCTGTGCGTCAGCATGGCCAAGACGTTGATCTTCCCGGCCGCCGTTCGCTACCAGAACGAACTGGCCTCGACCTGTGCGAATTTGAAAGCCGTCGGCTACGATTTTGACACCGACACCTTGGACACCATGACCGCGTTGGTCAAAGGCTTGCAAGACGGCATCGCGGCTTTGGAGCATGCGATCGACGATGACACCGCCACCACAGCGGACGAAGAATGTCGTCACCGCTGCGACGTGGTGCTGCCGTCGATGCTGGCGGTCAGGGAAACCGTCGACAAGTTGGAGCAAATCGTCGCCGACGATTTGTGGCCCTTGCCGACTTATTCGGAAATGCTGTTCATCAAGTGATTTCGATGGACTCGGCTTGAATCGGTGCGTGGGGATGCACTTGGAATCGGTCGTCGGTCGGTCACCGATTTTTCCTTTCGATTCGTCGGAAGGAATTCATCGGGGTCGGCCGGCGTCCGAGACCAAACGCTCGATTCGGTGCTCAGGCCTCTTCCGGATCGGGGAATCCGCTTCGTATCATCTGGTGCGCCCGGGCCGCGTCGAAGTCGCGTTCCGGACGACACCCGTTGACGAAACGCTGCCCGCAAGAGGACCCCCCCGATGCCGCTTTGGCAAATTGACATCTACCCCGCCGACGACGAAGTCGACCGTGAGGCCCAGCGGACGAGCGAGGAAATTCACGAACTCGGCTTGGGGGACGTCTCGGTCACGTTTGCCCGCGGCTACTTGATTCAGGGAGATTTCAATCAAGTCGAAGCCAGTCGTTTGGCCGAAAGTCTGTTGGCCGACGCCGTCGCCGAGCGGTCGGTCGTCGCGATCGCCGGACAAGAAACGCTGTGCCAGCCGCCGACATCCGCGACGGATTCCGGCCGCCGGACGCTGGTCAACGTGCTGCCCAAACCCGGCGTCATGGACCCGGTCGCCGCGTCGACCCGGTCCGCCGTCCGAGACTGGGGACTCCACGTCGACGCCGTGCGGACGTTTCGCAAGTATTGGCTGAGCGAGTTAACCGAGGACCGCCTGGAAGCGGTCTGCCGAAAGGCGTTGTCCAACGATGCCATCGAACAAGTCGTGGTCGGGCCACTGGAACTGGATCAACTGGATGTCGGATCGGCTTACGATTTTCAGTTGGTGACGATCCCGATACGCCGCCTCGATGATGAAGGCTTGGCCCGACTATCGAAGGAAGGTCAACTGTACTTGACCTTGGTCGAGATGCAGACGATCCGCGATCACTTCGTCGAATCGGGACGCGACCCCACGGACATCGAACTGGAATCGGTCGCCCAAACGTGGTCGGAACACTGCAGCCACAAGACGCTGGCCGGACGGATTCATTATTGCGGTCCGGCGACCGACGGCACGCCCGGGGGCGATGAGCGGCAATTCGATAACATGTTGAAGGAGACGATCTTTGCCGCCACGCAAACGATCCGCGAAAACTTGGGCGACGACGACTGGTGCGTCAGCGTGTTCAAGGACAACGCCGGCGTCGTTACGTTTGATGACGAATACCACGTCTGTTTCAAAGTCGAAACCCATAACCATCCCTCCGCGTTGGAACCGTACGGGGGTGCCAACACGGGCATCGGGGGCGTGATCCGCGATCCCATGGGGACCGGCATGGGCGCCAAACCGGTGTGCAACACCGACGTGTTTTGCTTCGCACCACCGGACACGCCCGCCGATGCCTTGCCGCCGGGCGTTTTGCATCCACGCCGTGTCATGAAGGGCGTCGTCGCCGGCGTGCGGGATTACGGGAACCGCATGGGCATCCCGACCGTCAACGGAGCGGTGTACTTCGACGATCGCTACCTGGGCAATCCGCTAGTTTACTGCGGCAACGTCGGGATGATTCCGGTCGGGATGGAGGAAAAGGCCGTCGAACCGGACGACCTGATCGTCGCGATCGGCGGACGAACCGGACGCGACGGTATCCACGGCGCGACGTTCAGCAGTGCGGAACTGACCAGCGAATCGGAATCGCTTTCCGGCGGAGCCGTCCAGATCGGCAACGCGATCACCGAAAAAATGGTACTGGACGTCCTGTTGCAGGCCCGCGACCGCGGCCTGTTCCACGCGGTAACCGACTGCGGTGCCGGAGGCTTTTCCAGTGCCGTCGGCGAAATGGGCGAAGACGTGGGAGCGGAAGTCTGGCTGGAAAAATGTCCGCTGAAGTACGACGGGCTGAGTTACACCGAGATCTGGATCAGCGAAGCCCAAGAACGCATGGTCTTGGCGGTCCCGCCGGAATCCTGGGACGAACTTCGCGAACTCTGCGAAAGCGAAGGCGTCGAAGCTGCCGCCATCGGCCGATTCACGCCCACCCATCGTCTGACTTTGACCTATCACGGGGAAACCGTCGGCGACGTGTCGATGAAGTTTTTGCACGACGGTCGACCGCCGGTCATTCGTGACGCGACGTACGAATTGCCTCCGGCGCGAGCGATGGACGTCCCGACGATGACCGCCGATCGGGTCGGCGAAGCGTTGCTGAAAATCATGTCCAGCTACAACGTCGCCAGCAAGCACGCCATCATCCGCCAGTACGATCACGAGGTCCAAGGCGGCAGCGTGGTCAAACCTTTGGTCGGTCCGCGGTGCGACGGCCCCGGTGACGCGGCGGTGATTCGTCCGAGACTGGAAAGTCATCGCGGTTTAGTGATTTCGTGTGGCATGAATCCACACTACGGCGACTTCGACACGTATCACATGGCGGCCTCGGCGATCGACGAAGCGATGCGGAACGCGGTGGCCGTCGGTGCCGATCCGTCCAAAATCGCGATCCTGGATAACTTTTGCTGGGGCTACACCGACCGCGCCGAAACGCTCGGCTCGCTGGTCCGCAGCGCCATCGCTTGCCAAGATTTGGCGATCGCCCTGGGGACACCCTTCATCAGCGGCAAAGACAGCCTGAATAACGAATTCAGTTACTTCGACGAATCGGGCAACAAGCAAACGATCTCGATCCCGCCGAGCTTGTTGATCAGCGCGATGGGACAAATCGATGACGTTCGCAAGGCGGTCACGATGGACGCCAAAGAGGTCGGCAACGCGGTTTATTTGGTCGGTGAAACGAAGAACGAATTGGGCGGATCGCATTTCGGATTGGTGCAGGGTTTGCCAGGCGGACAAGTTCCCACGGTCGATCCGCAGCGATCCAAATCCACCTTCACGGCGGTTCATGCGTCGATCCGGGCGGGACAGCTGCGTGCCTGTCATGACTTAAGCGAAGGCGGTTTGGCCGTCGGGGCAGCCGAAATGGCGATGGCCGGCGGGCTGGGCATCAGCCTGAACTTGGACGCCACCGCCGGTGACGGGACCGAGCGTTCCGCGAAGCTGTCCGCCATCGAGATGCTGTTCAGCGAGTCCAACACCCGGTTCTTGTTGGAAGTCCGCCAGGGCCAGGAAGCCGAATTGGAAGCCGGGTTCGCCGTGGCCGGTGTTCCGCTGTTTCATTTGGGAAGTATCGAAATCGAACCACGCCTGCGGGTCGGCTGGGGATCGCAAACGGTCTTGGACGTGGATCTGGTCGCCGCCAAATCGGCCTGGCTGAAACCTTTGGATTTTTAGAGGCTGCCGGACAGAAAGAATCTCCCCGGGGCGATTCCCTTCACTTGTCCGTGTACCACACGCCTCGGCACCAGTGGTGGCGGCGGAGGTGGGTGAGGAATTCCAGCGGCAGGTCTGCTTTGTCGCTGACCGCGGTATTCGCCTTGACGTGATTCGTGTTTCGCATGCCGACGATGACGGTGCTGACCGCCGGGTGCGACAGCGCGAACTTGATCGCCACATCGGTCAGGGTGTAGTCGTCGGCCAGACCGAATTCGTCCAGATCGGACTTCACCGCCGCGACGCGATCGACGGTCCGCGACAAGCGATCGCCGGCGAAATAGCTGCCGCGAAAGTCGTCGGCCGTGAATTGGTGGTCCTTGGAAAACTTGCCGGTCAGCGAGCCTTCGTCCAGTGCGACTCGGACGATCACGCCGGTACCGGTTTCTTCGGCGACGGGCAAGATCTGTGCGGCGGCTTCTTGATCGAACAGGTTGAAAATGACTTGCACCACGTCGACCAAGCCGTCACGCATCAACTGCACGACACAGTTCTGGTCTTGTTCGGGCGTGCTGACACCGATCAGCTTGATCTTGCCTTCGTCCTTGAGCTGACGCAGCACCAGCAAGGGCTGCGGGTCGTCGTTCCAGGCCCGCGTCCAGGTGTGCAGTTGCAAGACATCCAAGCAGTCCACGCACAGATTCCCCAGACGCTGATCGACGTTTTCGCGGAGGTAAGCGGCGCTGTATCGGTCTTGCCAGCGACAGTAGGGGCTAGGCGGCCACGGCCCGGCGAGGGGTGGCGTTTTGGTCGCGACGATGACCGGTGCGTCGACGGCGGTCAGGGCTTCGGCGATCACGCGCTCGCTGCGTCCGTCCCCGTACCCAGGAGCGGTATCGATGATGTTCACGCCGCGGGCGACCGCTTCGTGCAAGGCGGCGATCGAATCGTCGTCGGACTGTTCGCCCCACTGACCGCCCAGCGGCCAGCCGCCGAATCCGATCTCGGAAACGCGGGGACCGCCACTGCTGAGTTTACGTGTTTTCATGAAGGATCAGGCATCTCGAATCAGTTTCATGGCGTCTGGATCGATCGGCAATTGTTGATCTTTATCGATCGGCGAAGAAAAACCGAGGGCCGGATCCGCGGATTCGCCACACAAATCCGCGTTCGCCTCAACCCGGTCTTCCCAACTGTCCGATGTAGAAGAAACAGAGCCAGCGGAACAACAGGCAAGGCAAGTATGCCATTCCGCGTCGCGACATTTCCGGCCCTCTAGCCGCATGGGTACTTTTCGGTGACACGTTTCCCGTCGATCCCCCAGCTTTCGATCATCGTTCCGGTCACCGATCAGGTCGCCGCCTTCGAGTCGAGCTTGGTCAGTGTTCTGGAAAACCGTCCCGAACACTGCGAAATCATCGTCGCGCACGATGGCAGCTACGACGACCCGTTCGACTTGAGCGACGAGGTCCGTTTCGTCGAATCGGCAAACTGTGATCTCGTGGAACTGATTCAGACCGGCGCCCGCCAAGCCCGCGGTCGGTTCCTGCACGTCATCGCCGAAGGCATCGCCGCGACCGGTGACTGGACGGCGCCGGCGATGGATTTGCTGGACGATCCGTCCGTGGGTTTCGTCGCTCCGGTGATCTCGCATCGCAACGGCGACGCGGTCGTGGCGTGCGGCTGGACCGACACGCCGCACCGTTTGTGTGACGCCGTCTGTGCCGGAAAACACCGGGTCGAGAAAGGTGAGGTCGTCCGCACGATCGGCAGTTATTTGCAGGCCAGTTTCTGGCGTCGCGATCTGCTGCGATCCATGGGCAGGGCTTTCCGAGGGACGAAAAGCGACGAAGCCTCCTACGCCTACGGCTTGCTGGCACGACACGTCGGCTGGAAAGGCGGCGTTGCCGTGGAAAGTCAGATGCTCTGCGACGACGACTTCCTGCCCTGGGATGAATCGACGCTGGATCGCGGACGACGGCTCCGCGCCATCCGACATCAGCTTCGCGGGGGCGGATGGGCCGCGGCCTTGTCGGCGGGCCTCCGCAGCGCGACCGCTTGTTTGACCGGACACGTCGGTTTGGGTGAAGCGATCGGTCAAGCGACCGCACCGCTGGCGACTCCCGACGTCGAGCTGCTCTTGTTCGTCGGCGAAGCCGTCTCGCCGGACGATTATGACGCCACGATCCGGTTGCCCGAACAAATCGCCGCCCGGCGCGCCGCGTAACGCCCGGCGACTATGCAATGATCGCGTCGATCGGATCGACGTGTTCGACGCCGACGAGTTTTTGATCCAGGCCGCCGTAGAAGTACGACAGGTGATTGGGATCCAAACCCATCTGATGCAGAATCGTGGCGTGCAGATTCTTGACGTGCAAAGGATTCTCGACCGCCTGGCTGCCCAGTTCATCGGTCGTCCCGTAACTGACACCGCCTTTGATCCCTCCGCCGGCCATCCACATCGTGAAGCCGTACGAGTTGTGGTCGCGGCCTGAGCCTTTGGCGTATTCGGCGGTCGGTTGACGTCCGAATTCGCCACCCCAAACGACCAGCGTTTCGTCCAACATGCCGGTCCGTTTCAGGTCCGCGAGCAGCGCGGCGATCGGCTGATCCGTACGCCCGGCGTGGTAGTTGTGGTTCTTTTCCAGATCACCGTGCGCGTCCCAGTTGTCGTCGTTGTGGGATCCGCCGCTGTACAATTGCACGAACCGCACGCCTCGTTGAACCAAACGTCTCGCCAACAGACATTGCTTGCCGAAATCTCGGGTTTGTGCTTTGTCGACGCCGTACATCGCCAACGTTTTTTCGTCTTCGCCCGACAGGTCGACCGACTCCGGTGCACTGGTTTGCATGTTGTAGGCGAGTTCGTAGCTGGCGATCCGACTGGCCAAATCTTCGTTGCCCGGACGGGCGACCAGGTGACGCCGGTTGGCGTCTTGGATCGAATCGATCAGTTGCCGCTGCACTCCGCTGGGTAAGTCGGCCGGCGGGGCCAGATCCAAAATCGGCGCGCCTTCGCTGCGGAACACCGTGCCTTGATAAGTCGCCGGCATGTAACCGCTGGACCAGTTTTTTGCGCCGCTGATCGGGCCGCCGGTCGGATCGAGCATGACGACGAATCCGGGAAGGTTCTCGTTCTCGCTGCCCAGTCCGTAGGTCAGCCAAGACCCCAAGGCGGGACTGCCCGAAAGGATCTTTCCGCTGTTCATCATCAGCATCGCCGAGCCGTGGATCGGAGAATCCGCCGTCATCGAATGCAAAAACGCGATGTCATCGACGTGTCCGGCCAGCCGGGGAAACAAGGAACTGACCCACTTTCCGGATTCGCCGTGCTGCTTGAATTTCCATCGCGGCTCGACGATCCGCCCCCCGGCTTTGTGGCCGCCCCGGCCGAAGGTCTTGACGTCGACCGTTTTGCCGTCCATGCCGATCATGTTCGGCTTGTAATCGAACGTGTCGATGTGACTGGGACCGCCGTACATGAACAGAAAGATGACCGATTTCGCCTTGGGCGCGAAATGCGGCGGCTTCGCGGCCAGCGGATTACGAAACGGGGTCCCCGCGGCCGAGGCGGGCGGAGCAAAGAAACCGTCGCGGCCGAGCAACGCGGCCAACGCCGCCCCGCCGAAACCGGCACCGGCTTGCCAAACGAATTCGCGACGTGTGCGGCGACAAAAAGCGGCTCGTTGATTCATGGCTGAAATTGCGGAGGGCGGGGAGTGGCAGGTGATGACAAACCGATAATGAAAAACACGTCGGACTCGGATCAGTCCAAGAACAAAAACTCATTCCAATTCATCACGGACAAACAATACAGTTCGACCGCGCGACGGCGATCGACGTTGAAATCGCCGACCAACGACTCGATCAATTCGTTTCCGGCGACGACTTCCTCAGACGTCGCTCGGCGACCGACCACCGCGGGCACGACACGACGAACGACGGCGTCGTTGTCCAGCCGTGACGCCCCCACGGATTCGGCCAAAAGCCGAGCCTGCGTGTGGGCGAAGTCGCTGTTGAGTAGGGCCAGCGCCTGACCGGGTTGCAGCGTCATGAAACGGGCTTCACAGGTCCGATCGGGATCGGGAAAATCGAACGCGGTCAGCATCGGGACCAACAACGATCGTTTGACGTGGATGTAGATGCTGCGGCGATTCTGTTGCTCCGGCGTGGAGTCGCCCCAGCCCTGGCCGGGCTTGGATTGACCCTGCATCACTTCTGCGGACAATTCGGGATAGACGCTCGGTCCGTAAAGCTCGGGATTCAACGTCCCGTTGACCTTCAACATGCTGTCACGAATCTCTTCGGCGCTCAGTCGTCGCGGATCGAATCGCCAGAACAGATCGTTCCCCGGGTCGACCGATTCCGCATCGCCCCGAGACATCGACGACATCTGATAAGCCCTGCTGTTCATGATCAGTCGGTGCATTGATTTCAGTCGCCAACCACTATCGACAAAATACCCGGCCAACCAATCCAGCAATTCGGGGTGCGTCGGCGGTGTGCCGAGCTGGCCAAAGTTGTTGCTGCTACGGACGATGCCACGACCGAAATGGAATTGCCAAATTCGGTTCGCCATCACTCGTGACGTCAAGCGGTTTTCAGGATCGCAAATCCAGTCCGCCAAAATCCGTCGCCGTCCGGCGGTCTGGTACCGGGTCGGCGATTCCGGCGTCTCCGGCGGAGCCTGATCAAAGATATCGGGAAAAGCGATCCCGACTTCATCGGTCGGTGAATGCGGGCTGCCCCGAAACAGCAAAAAAGTCGGATCGGGCCGGGCATCGACGGTCGCCAGACCCAGAACCCGTTCACGCGGCGGAAGCCGGTCGCGTCGCGAAACGGCTTCCTTCAGTTCGCCTTTCAGCTCGGTGTACTGATTCCAATCCGCGTCACGCAAATGGTCTCGCAGCTTTTCTTTCAGAACTCGATCACGCTCTCGTTTGGTGCCTTCGGTGGCACGTTGATCCGGGGCGGGCATCTCGGCGATGCCACGTTGTTCGATCTCGATCAGCTGTTCCCGTAGCACGCGTTCTCGTTCATCGGCCGCCGCGTAAGCTTCGTTGATCTGGTCGGACGATACGTCGATCTGGTTGTTACCCGCTTGATTCCCGCGCGTCCCGTAGGTGGTCACGTCGCCGAAGAAGGCCAACAGGCTGTAGTAGTCTGTTTGCGGAATCGGGTCGATCTTGTGGTCGTGGCAACGGGCACAATTGATCGTCAGTCCCAGGAATCCTTGACCGACCGTGGTGATCAAGTCATCCATTTCGTCGTAGAAAGCCTGTTTCGGATCGGCGGGTTCGTCGTCCCAGATTCCCAGGCGATAAAACCCCGTCGCCGTCAAAGTTTCGATGGTGACGTCGTCCAGTTCGTCACCGGCCAACTGTTCACGAACGAATCGGTCGTAGGGCTTGTCTTCGTTCAGCGATCGAATGACGTAATCGCGATACTTCCACGCGTTGGGCTTGGGGTTATCCCGTTCGAAAGAATTCGTTTCGCCGTAGCGAACCAAGTCCAACCAATGACGCCCCCAGCGTTCGCCGTAGTGGGGCGACTGCAAAAGCTCGTCGACCAGTTTTTCGAACGCCAGCGGATCGGCGTCGTCGACGAACGATTGAATCTGTTCGGCGGTCGGCGGCAGACCGATCAGATCGTAATAAGCCCGTCGGATCAACGTCGCGCGTTCGGCGGGCGGATTCGGCTTCACCCCCGCGCGGGCCAAAGAGTCGAACAGGAACGCGTCGACGGGGTTCCGCGACCAGGCCGCTTCATCGACCTGCGGAATCTCCGGTGACGTCAGCGGTTCAAAGGCCCAGTGTTTCTGCCATGCGGCGCCGTCTTCGATCCAACGCCGAAGGATCTGAACTTCTGCCTCGGGAACCGCGTCACCCTCCGGCGGCATGCGTTCGAACCAGTCATCCGCCGTCGCCGTGATCCGGGCGATCAGATGGCTGGCCGATGCGTCACCGGGCACGATCGCGGTTTCGCCCGAATCGGTCTCGGCCAAGGCCGCTTCGCGATCGACGAAGCTCAGGCCTCCCTCGACCACGTCCGGTCCGTGACAGGCGTAACAGCGTTTGGCCAAAATCGGTTGCACGTCTTTGGCAAAGTCGACCGACACCTGGGCAGTCGCGCGACCGGCCGAGGTGTCAGCATCGAGCTCGGGTTGCCCGGCGACAGCGGTCACCGCCGAGCAAAGCCAAAACAAGAGCCCCGCCGACGCCGACGATACCGCGACGCGTGCGAGAGATTCTTGGTGATAACGAACAATTCGCATGGATAAACGCTGTGTTGAACGACAGAGACTGAAACGCCCGGGACCGAAGGCAATCGATCAGTGCGAATGATCGAAATCGGGTTCCTTGCCTTCATACGCACGATAGAAATCGAAGATGGCTTTTTCCAAGGCTTTGGCGGTGGCCGGATCGGCGGATTGCTTGGCCTTCATGGCGTTGACCATCACGGCGTGGGCGGCCATCAGCGTCTTGCCATAACCTTCGGCGTCGGGTTTGATCCGCTGTGCCATGAAGTAGCTGGCAATGGTTTCCTGAATCCGCGAGGCGTGGTCTTCCTTGGTCGTCGTCCAGCGAACCATTTGGTTCACCGCTTGCGGGTCGACCTCGTCGCCGACCAATTCACCCAGCTGGATTTGGGCCTTGGAGATCGTTTGTTCATCTTCCAACATCTGCTGGAACCGGAGTTGATCCCCGTAGATGCCGCAGGGGACTTGGCAGTGGGCCGAGGCGACCGCGGCGGTCATCAAGAGTGCGAGCGAAGCAGTGGCAAAGCGAATCATTGTCGGTTTTCCCGTGAGTAAAGGAACGTGTGGTGAATCGTCGGTGATGACATTGTAGCAGTCAAACACCGGCCCTTTCAGCGTGCCGGTGGTTTCGGCCTCATTCGTCTCCCGTTTCGCCGCGTCCGCGTCGATTTCGCCGCGTCCGTTGCTCCCAAGCGTCGAACCGAGCCTTCATCTGACTGATGCGATCGACGTGCCGCTCGGACAGATCTCTCGTTTCCGACGGATCGTCGGCCAAGTTGAACAAGAACGGAGTCTCCTTACCGCCTTTGTTTTCGGCGACATATTTCCAGTCACCCTCGCGAACGCCCTTCCAAATCGTCGTGCCGCGGGGTTTCCGCCAGAACAGCGTTCTCGGCAAGTCGTCGCGACCGCTGACGACATGATCGACGATGTCCAGACCCTCGAAATCCGCGAAGCGATCGGCGGGAACGCCGCCCAGGTTGGCCATCGAACGAGTCAAGTCGAACGTGATGGAGGGCTGATCGGAAACTCGGCCGGCCGGCACGTGACCCGGCCAACGTAGGATCAGTGGGACGCGGATGCCGCCCTCGAAAGTACTGCCTTTGTAGCCCGAGTACGGCGAGTTGCGTCCGCTCTTGGTGCCTCCGTTGTCGCTGGCAAAAACGACCAACGTTTCATCGCGGATCGACCGACGATCCAGTTCGTCCAACAGGCGTCCGATCTGTTCGTCCATCCTTTCGATCATCGCGATGTAGGTCGCCGGCGGCGCGGCAGATTGTTTCCAGAGTGGCGAATCCAGCGGCAACGGATGCGGACGTCGATCGTCGGCGGACTGATACGGGGCGTGAGGCGTTGTAAAAGGCACGTACAAGAAAAACGGTCGCGGGTCCTCTTCGCCGACGAACTCGACGGCTTCGTCGATGATCCGATCGGTGAAGTAACCTTCGTCACGAATCGGTCGGCCGTCACGGAACAGGTTGTATCCGGCGACCGGATCCAGGTAGTGAAAATAATCCATTTCGCCACCGATGCAGTAGTACGTGGTGTCGAATCCGTGCAGGTGCGGCGCGAACTTCGGCTCATAACCGAGATGCCACTTGCCGGTCATGCCGGTCCGGTAACCGGCGTCCTTCAAAAGTCGCACGATCGTTTTCTGTTCGGTCGGCAAACCCAAATCGTTGGTTTCACGCAGCCGCATCGCGTCGTCGTACCGGCCCAGGTTCCCCGTCCCGATCGCGCACTCCAGGCCGCCGATCCATTGTTGGTAACGCCCGGTCAAGAAAGCCGCGCGGGTCGGGGTGCATTCGGGCCCGTTGGCATAGTGAGCCGTGAACTTGGTGCCTTGTCGCGCCAGTTCATCCAGTCGCGGAGTGCGAATGTCCTCACGTCCATAACAACCCAGATCGCCGTAGCCCAAATCGTCGGCCAACAGAAAGACGATATTGGGCCGCTCGGTGCGGTGCGGATCGGCCGCCGTGTCCTCTGCGGCAAAGACGGCCACCGACGGCACACCGCCCGCTGCCACCGTCCAGCCGATCAGGATCCCCAACAAGGTCCAGCTACGACGCCGACCTTTCACCAATACGTTCTCGCTCATGCCTCAAGACTCGGGTTTTTTGAACTTCGAAAAGGGGCCGACGTTTCGTAGCGACGACGTTCCCGGCGCGGAGGACGGCGACCCTTCGCAGGACGGGCCGGTTCGAATCGCCGTTTACCGCTGCCGTGGAACTTGGTAATTCCTGTTTTTTCGTGCCCGGCATTCGCCTCGCGTTGCCGGCCCCATGCTACACCATTTGCCGTGAAACTCGTCACATGAAACGTCTGATCGCTTGGCTGTTCGGCTGCTCGATGCTGCTCCTGCGGTGGACTTGTCGGAGTCGGTTTCATAACGATCCGCGGCCCAGCCTGCGACGGCGCGGAATCCGTTTCACCTACGCGGGGCTTCACGCCCAACAATTGGGCTGTGTGATGACGGCCGAACCCGGCTGTGCGGCTTTGGCGTCCCGCTCGACCGACGGCGACATGGTCGTGCCGACACTGGAGTTGTGTGGGTTCAAGACGATCCGCGGCAGCAGCGGTCGCGGCAGAAAAGGCGGCGCGGTCGCGCTGCAACAACTGATCCAGTACGTCCGTGAAACCGGTCCCGGGGCGATCACCGTCGACGGGCCGCGTGGCCCACGGGGCAAAGTCCAGCCGGGGATCGGGCTGTTGGCGGCCAAAGCCGACGCCTTGGTGGTCCCCGTGTTTCCGATGATGCACAGCCGCTGGATCGTCAAATCGTCTTGGGACCGTATGCAAATTCCGATGCCGTTTTGCCGCATCGACGTCTATTTCGGCGATCCCGTTCTCCCCGGGCCGGACGATACCGCTCAGGACATCGCCCGGGAAGTCGAACGGTCGCTGCTGGCGTTGGAATCCAAACACGACCCGGCCGAAGCCCGTTTTCAGTACAACGCGGCCGACGACACGCTCGGCGCCCCGGCAACGACCTCCGGCGATCCCGCGATCCCGCCGGCCAGCACGGCCCGCACCGCCGCGTGAACCCCCGCGTCGCGCGGAAGCGGTCATTCCGACGCCCGGTGCCCCTCGCGCCGCCCGCCGTCGCCGGACCATCGCGGGCCTTTCGTTTGAACGGCGACGCCGAAGCGTGCATAATCGGGGGTTCTCTCATCCTCCTCCGGCGACCGCTCCTCAGCCCCCGAGTCGTTTCGTGCTTGACCTTCAAGACATTTGCCGCCTCCGCGGCCGGCCCGCGGTGCTCCGTTGGCTGCTGGCCCTTTCGATTCCGATCTTCCCGGCGGTCGCCGGGACGCTGCCGGCCCAGTCGCCGGCCGAGATGTCCGCTCGCGGCCGGCCCCCGGGATCGCCCGCTCGTCCAACGCCCCCGGGGCAAAAGCCGGACGATCCGTCCCAAAAAGGCGAGGAAGAAAAGTCGGGCGAGAAGAAACCCGACGAACAACCCGAACCCAAAGTCATTCGGCGCGACGCCATCGAAGGCGAACAGGCCGACCCCGCGGAACTGAAAGCCACCGTCGGCGCCGACGGAAGGGTCGCTTTCCAATTTCGCAACCAACCCTGGGTCGACCTGATTCAGTGGCTTGCCGACATCTCCGAACAACCGTTGGACTGGCAAGAACTGCCGGCCGACAAAGTCAACCTCGCTTCGCCGGGTCGCTACACCGTCGACGAGACGCGCGACCTGTTCAATCGCCACTTGTTGGCCCGCGGCTACACGCTGTTAGAACTCGACGGCGGCATCACCGTCATGAAAACGGCCGACATCAATCCCGGCATGGTCCGGCGCGTGGAAGAAAAAGACTTGCCCACGCTTCAGCCGCATACCTTCGTTCGCGCCTTGATGGACGTGGGTTGGTTGTCGGCGGAGAAGTTGGCCGAGGAACTCAAACCGATGATCAGCGGCAACGGTCGCCTGACGGCGTTGACCACGACCAATCGCATCGAAGCGATGGACGCCGCGATCAACTTGCGGCAAATCGCCGAACTGTTGCAACAAGAACGCAACGTTTCCAGCCGCGACGCCTTGGCACCGGAATTTCGCTTGGTCCACATTCCGGCCGAAGAAGCCAAGGTGCTGCTGGAGAACTTCTTGGGCGTGGAAAAGAAGAGCGCCGCCCCGATGACGCCGCAGCAAATGCAAATGATGCAGCAAATGCAGCAGCGTGGCGGCGGACAACCTCCGGCGGCAAAGAAGGAATCTGAAATCTCCATCGTCGCCAACACACGCCAAAACAGCGTGCTGATCCGTGCCGAACGCGACAAGATCGCGATGGCGTCGGAGTTCATTCGTCGCATCGATGTCCCCAGCGATGCCCTGCTCTCGCTCGAAGACATCAAGTCCCGTGTCCAGGCGTTCCGCCTGCAATCACTCGACGCCGAAAAGCTGATCGAAATCGTCAGCGAAATGAACGTCTTGGCCCCCCAGACCCGCATCCGCGTCGACAAGGACAACTCCGCCGTCGTCGTCTCCGGCACCGCCGTGGATCGCTACATCGTCAAATCGCTGATCGATCAACTCGACGGCAGCGGCCGCCAATTCGAAGTCCTTCAGCTTCGACGACTGGCCGCCGAAGAGGTGGCCGAATCGATCTCCTTCTTGATGGGGCAGCAGGACGATAAAGAGGACAACAGTTCGTCCCGTCGTTATTCGTACTACGGCTACGGATTCGGAAACCAGGATGACGACAAGAAAGAAACCGACGAATTCCGCGTCGCCCCCAATGCCCGATACAACCAAGTCCTGTTGTGGGCCAGCGAAAACGAGATGCAGGAAGTCCGTTCGCTGCTGGTCAAGCTGGGGGAATTGCCGCCGCCGGGCGGCAGCCGACAGACCTTTCGGGTGATCGAAGCCGCTTCCACCCCCGAAACCTACGACTACTTGCAACGTCTGCAGGGACAATTCGAAAGCATGTCCGGCCAGACGTTGGAATTGCCCGACCCCGACGAATTCAAAGATCCCATCGAGCCGGCCGGCGAAAAAACACAGGACATTGCACCGGAGAGCGACGAGGCCAAAGCCGACGGAGACGAGGCCGGCGAAAAACCACTGCCGCCGGAGAACACCGAACTGACCGGCGACTCATCCGTCGATCCCGCGGTCGACGCCGACGCTCAGGGCGTTCAACTGACCACGACGCAGGACGCGCAGGAAAACGGCGCTTTATCGACCTCGCCGACCACCGATGCCCCGACCGCCGATCAAGATGAGGATCAAACGATTCGATCCGTGCAGGATTTTGACCGGCGGTTCCGCCGACGGATTCAAGAGAACGTCGACAAGGAAACCGAAGCGGCCGAGCGGACAAAGTCGCCGGTCAAAATCAGCTTGGATCGCGAAGGCAACTTGGTGATCAGCAGCGACGACACCCGAGCACTCGACACGCTGGAGGATTTGATGCTGCAAATCCGCCCGCCTCAACGCGAGTACGTTGTATTTCGTCTCCAACACGCTCGAGCCGGACTGATCAAAATCGACTTGGAGGAATACTTTGCCGAGGAAGACGAGGACGAGGATAGCGAAGCGGATCGCTTCTATCGCTACTTTTGGGGAAACGACGACAGCAACGAATCGTCCAAACCCGCGGGACTGGGCGGACGAAGTCAGCTGAAATTCGTCTACAACATTGAAACGAATACCTTGATCGTCTCCGGTGCATCAAGTGGTCAACTGCAAACGATTCGCGAGCTGATCGAATTGTGGGATGTTCCCGAGCCGACCGATGAAAAGCAGACGCGGTACACCAAATTGGTTCAAATCCGGTACGGCCGCGCGGAAAAGATCGCCGAGACGCTGAAAGAAGCCTACCGTGATCTGCTCAGCGGCAACGACAAGGCGTTCGCCAAGAAGCAGCCCGCCAAAGAGGGCAAGGAGGGCCGTGAGGAAAGTGAAAACGGCAAGAGTGACGCCGGGGGCGGCATGACGGACTCGCAAAGCGGCCAAGAAAGCGGTGGCGGGGATTACAAATTCAAAGGAAAGTTGTCCTTCGGAATCGACGAAATCGGAAACACCCTGTTGATCAGTGCCGAGGGCAAATCCTTGCTGAGTTTGATGGAAGAAATGGTCCGCCAGTTGGACGAAGCCGCCATGCCGGGCGGCGAAGTCGAAGTCATGCAAGTCGGCGGTAATTTGAGCGGCAAATCGCTTGAAGACGCGTTGAAGGCCCTCGGGCTGCAAACGGAACCGCAACGAGCATCGAGACCGCGAGGCTTCGAGCGTCGCGATCGCGTTGACCGCACACCGGGAGACGAGTAGGCCCCGGCAGCACAGCGCCGGGTGTGTTCGCCCTTCGGGCGACGGCCCGGACTGTCGCATCTGTGGCACCCGATTCCCTGCGCTCGCAGGATCGACCACGGGCTCTCGCACACATCCCGCCGGGGACCCATTCCGCCGGGGACATGGCACGTCGCTCGCTTGCCCTGTCCCCGTCGGCTGTCCCGGTCGGCCTCGAAAACTTTTTTGGAAAGATGCGGGGAAAGGGTTGCCCCCCTAAGCTCGCATGGTGAGGTGTATTCGGATGACGGTTGTCCGAAACACAGTGCAATTCAGTAGGACAAAAGCAGATGTTTCGAATTTCAATGCTCGCGTCCGCCGTCGCGGTTGTGATGTCTTCTTTGCTGGCGTCCAGCCAGCCGCTGTCGATGACGGCTCAACAGCAATGCGAACGCTCAGGAGCCGGTTGGCCGAACTACTACGAGTGCGAGGTTATCGGTGACTCTTGCAATTACGACGAGAACGCACCTGGCGATCCGTGTCCCGGTCAACTCGATGACACGGACGACTACTGCGGCGTCGTGGTTCATGACGAGGAATGCGAGCCGAGTTCGTGGACAGACGACTGCGTCGGTTCCGCTCAAGCCAACTGCCCGACCGCCGTGCTCATCAAGTGCACGCTGTATGCCAGCGGAGCCGAGTGGGTAAAAGTGCCTAGTGGCGTCCCACTTGACGGCGATTGTGGCCGTCACTTGGCGTGCTTCTAAAAATCGACACGCATCTGCAAGAGTCTGGGAAAACGTAGCATTTCGCTTGCCCGGCGTGTCCATCGAACGCCCTAAGCAGTCCCCATATCGAATCTCAATACTACAACGAACTTGCGGGCTACGCCAAACACGGTCGCCACATGCTTCACGGGAACGCCACCGATTGGGGGCAGGATCTGTTTCGTCTGGCCCGGTGGTGCAAGCAGCATCCTGAGCGTCGGCCGCTAAGCATCGCGACTGTCGGCTATCCGACAATCTTGGAGACCTATGGAATCGAAGCGGATAGCGTTCGTTTCGACATGCACGTTCACGCTTCGCTCGACGAGAGTTTTCAAAAAGGGCCGGTCGTCGCCAACGGGTGGCACGTGGTCAGCTTTGAGCATTTGTTGGATCCGCGAAGCCCTTATCACCGTTTGTTGTATCGAACACCGCAAGACTACATCGGTAACACGCACGACGTTCATTACCTGGAAGCCGAGGAAGCAAAGCGGTTCGAACAGAACGCACTACCTAA
>CAYVRC010000076.1:0-26147 GCA_964453205.1 uncultured Pirellulaceae bacterium
CGCTCGTGGGGGATACAGCGACGGAAGTGGAGGTGGCGAGGTTGATCATCGCCGTCGTGCAAGCCGCAGATTGACACCGGCGGCTGTCCAGGACGAAGAGGTAATTGTCCGGTGGGCTTTTTGAAATTCCCCCGTCCTTCTGCTGTGCGGTATCGCTCGTGATCCATGTTGCCGGTCGTCGTCGCCGAGTCGCCGGACTGGGCTGTTGCCTGCTGTGGCTGTTCGCCGCCACGCCGTCGCCGGGCTGGTGTCAAACCGAGATTCAGCCGCTACCCGCACCGGCGGGCCGGCCCGAAGCCACGATTCGGATGAACTTGCAAGGCGACGTCCCGCTGGACGCGTTGGTAGGCTACCTGTCGACACGCTTGGGCATCCGATTCGAATACGACGACGCGATCGCGACGAGACGAGTCACGATTCGAACGCCGGAGGAGATCCCCGTCGAATCCTTGCCGGCGTTGTTGGGCAACGTGCTGCGAACCGAGGGTTTGGCGTTGGTCGATTCGGAGCGTGAGGGCTGGAAACGGATCGTCGAAGTTCGCCAGATGGCGCCGCTGTCACAAATTCAAAGCGGGCAATGGTCACCACGCGACGACGATGCGGCGCGTCTGAACCCGGCGACCCCGGTGACGCAAGTGTTCGTCTTGGAGAACTTGTCCGCCGCGTCGGTCGCCGACGTGCTGCAACCGTTCCTCAGCGGCGAAGGCGCGAACTTGGCCGCGGTCGCGAATTCGAACACGTTGATCGTGACCGACTACGCGTCTTCGATCGACACGCTGGCGGCTTTGATCGAACTGGTCGATCAACCCGCCGGTCAGACCGGTTTCCTGGTTTACGAAGCCCGCAATCAATCCGCGGACACGTTGGCCGGCCAAGCGAGCAGTCTGCTGAAGTCGGCGGCCACCGACGGTGGCGAAGCGGCCGTCGAGATCGTCCCCCAACCGCTGGGCAACCGCATCATCGTGGCCGGTTCGACGGCACTGGTGAAGCGAGCCGACGAGCTGTTGCAACGTTTGGACATCGCCTCGGGCCTGTCGACGGAGGTCTACCGGATTCGCAACACCTCGGCCGAGCGGATCGACCGACTGATCGGCGGCTTCATCGAGCCGCCCAACGACAGTGAATCGGCTTATCAGTCGACCGTCGACGAGGAAGGCAACCTGCTGATCGTTCGGGCTCCCGCCGAAGTGCATCGCCAGATCGCCGAACTGATCGCGGAATTGGACACGGCGATCGACTCCGACGAAAGTCCGATTCAGTTTTACAAACTCAAAAACGCCAGCGCGATCGATGTCTTGTATTCGTTGTTGGCTTTGCAAGAAGCGGTCGGCGGCGGCGGCGGCAACGCCGGATTCTACGGACCGTTCGGCGGCGGCCAGCCCAACGCATTCCCCGGTTCGATGAATCCGGCCGCGTCGGTCGTTCCGATCACGCCGTTGCCTTTGCCGCCGATCGACACGGCACGGACCGGCATCGCGCCGGCACGAGCGAACCCGTTGGCCCGACCGACGCTGGCAGCCGGCGGCGCAGGCCTGAACCAGGGAGCGACGGCGAACAACGCGCTGGCGGCCGGCAACGGTGTCGTGACGACCGGTCTTGCCGGGCCGGGTTTCGGCGCCGGCACGCTGGTCGGCGGGGGATCGGCCGGCGGGAGTTTTGGTGCCGGCGGCGTAGCGACGCTTCCCGGCGGCGCGCGGGTCTCGGCCGATGTGTCGACCAACAGTCTGATCGTGTTCGCCCCGGCGAGCGTCCAATCGATGTACGCCAAGCTGATCGAATCGTTGGACCAACGTCGACCGCAAGTCTTGATCGAAGCCAAGGTCATCGCGGTCAGCACGACCGACGATTACACCTTGGGCGTCGAAGTGTCGGTCGGCGATCGCGTCGGCGCGAAGCGTTTGTTCAAGTTTTCTTCTTTCGGACTGAGCGAAGTCAATCCGGACACCGGTGCTTTGCGGATCATTCCAGGGCTGGGGTTCAACGGCACCTTGATCGACCCCGAAGTCGCCGACGTGGTCGTCCGCGCGTTAGCCCAGCACGACCGATCCCGAGTGTTGGCGGCTCCGAAGATTCTGGTCAACGACAACAGCACCGGCACCTTGGAAAGCGTCGTCAGCGTTCCTTTCGCCAGCATCAACGCGTCCGAAACGGTCGCGACGACTAGCCTGGGCGGCGATCAATCGGCCGGAACGATCATCACCGTCACGCCGCACATCAACGAAGACGACCATCTGCAATTGGAATTCGACGTGGAATTCAGCACGTTCGCCGATTCGGGTGCCGACGGTTTGCCGCCGCCACGTCAAATCGATCGCGTCGGCAGCATCGTGACGATCCCCAGCGGAAAAACGGTCGTCGTCGGGGGATTAAAACGTATCACCGAGAACCATAATTTTTCGGGCATCCCGTGGGCCGAAAAGATCCCGGTCATCCGGGAATTGACCAGTCGCACCGACGATTTGTATCAGACGACTTCGTTCTTCTTGTTCATTCGGCCGGTTGTTTTGCGCGATTCTCGGTTTGCGGACTTAAAATATCTTTCTCAGAATGAACTGAACGACTCCCATCTGCCGGGCGATTTTCCGGCCAGCCGCCCTGAACTGATTCGGTAATGTCCAGCACGCCACGATCCGACGCTCTCGAAAAAAGCTCGGTCGATCGTGCGGTCGGCTCGGAACCTTGGACCGACCGGCTTTCGCTTCCCGCCACGGAAACGTTGGACGCGTACGACGTGTTTCCGGCGTTTCTTGACAAGATTCCGATCCAACACGCGCGTCAGCACGCCGTGATCGGCTTGGTTCGCCGCGGCGTGGCGATCGGACCGGACGACGCGATGATCCTGGCGATCAGTGAGGCGAAAAGTTGGCCGCAGCGGGACATCCTTTCCCGCCGCTTGGCCGTTCCGGTCCGAGTCGTCGTAACCGGCCGCGCGTGCATCTTGGCAAAGATCGACTCGGCGTATTCCAACCGTGATCGTAACGCGGGTAGCGTCTTGAGCACCATCGAAACCGGCGGAGAGAGCGATTCTCTGCTGGCGTTCGCTTCGCGGGAGGACTTGCTCGATTCCGATACCCGGGCGCCGGTGATTCGTTTGGTCAACCAGTTGCTGTTCGACGCGGTCGTCGCCGGCGCGTCCGATCTTCACGTCCAGCCGTACGAAGACCGCTTGCAAGTTCGACAGCGTGTCGACGGCGTGTTGTTCGACGTGTTCGAGATTCCCAAAAGCATTCAAGAGGAAGTCCTGACGCGAATCAAAGTGCTGGGCCGAATGAACATCGCCGAAAAACGATTGCCGCAAGACGGCCGGGCGACGGTTCAACTCGGCAGCCGAATCGTCGACCTGCGTATCGCGACGTTGCCGACTAGTCACAACGAACGCATCGTGATCCGGTTGCTGGACAAAAGCGCGCGGCGATACTCGCTGGACGATTTGGGCATGCCCGACGACATGCGAGCGCGTTGGCAGAAACTGATCGCCGTCGACCACGGATTGATTCTGGTCACCGGCCCGACGGGCAGCGGGAAAAGCACGACGCTGTACAGCGCCCTGCAAACCTTGAACTCGACCGAAGCCAACATCCTGACGTTGGAGGACCCGATCGAATATCAGCTCGACGGGATCAGCCAAACCCAGATCAACGAAAAGAAGGGCCTGACGTTTGGATCGGGAATGCGAAGCCTGCTTCGGCAAGACCCCGACGTCATCATGGTCGGTGAAATCCGTGACGCCGAAACGGCAACGATGGCGATCCAAGCCTCGCTGACCGGGCACTTGGTTTTCAGCACCTTGCACACCAACGACGCGGCCAGCGCGGTGACGCGGTTGTTGGACCTGGGCGTGCAACCTTACCTGGTTGCCAGTTCGCTGGTCGCTTCGCTCGCCCAGCGTTTGGTGCGGACGCTTTGCCCGGACTGCCGCGGCACCGGATCTCGCGGCTGCGACGCGTGTCGACAAACCGGTTACGCCGGCCGTATCGGGTTGTTCGAGTTGTTGGTCGTCGACGAGACCTGTCGCGGGCACATTCAAAGTCGCAGCGGCGCCAGCCAGATCCGCCGATCGGCGATCGAATCCGGCATGACATTGTTGGCGGAAGACGGGCGGGACAAAATCCGTCGGGGCTTGACCACCGAACAAGAAGTCATGCGGGTCACGCAGACCAGCGGCGACGAATCCGCCGCCGCCCCGTCGGCCGCATCCGATGCGGTGCGTCCCTGATGCCGATCTACGCCTACTCCGGCGTCGACGCCGAGGGACGACGTTTCCGTGGAACGATCGTGGCCGATTCGCCACGTGCCGGTCGCGACCGGCTCCGCGACCGCGGCGTTCAAGTCCAAGCCTTGTCGTTGATCGAAAACAACGACCGTCCGACCTGGTGGCAGAACGTTCGGCTGCACCGGCCGCGTCAACAGTGGGGCGGCGCGGCGCACGAGCTGTCGATGTTGCTCCGCGCCGGCATCTCGGTCGACGAAGCCATCGACACGTTGTCCGGTCAGTACGGCGGTGCGTTTCGAGATTCGCTGAAACGATTGCATGATCAGATCAGCGCCGGGCGCTCGCTGGCCGACGCCATGTCCGAACAACCCGGTGTGTTCGACGCCGCTTCGATCCGCTTGGTCGAAGTCGGCGAGAATGCGGGCAACTTGGAAGTCGTTTTGGACGAACTGGCCGAATTCAAACAACGCATGTCGGAATTCGGCGATAAGATTTTCGGCGCCCTGATGTATCCGGTCTTCTTGTTGGTATTCGGAACCGCCGCGATGGTGTTTTTGATGACCTGGGTGTTGCCCCCGCTGTTGGAAAATTTGCAAGAAACACTGGACGTGATTCCCTGGCCGACGCGTATCGCCAAAGCGCTCAGCGATCGACTGGTCGCCCACGGCGGGAAGTTGCTGATCGGCATCCTCGGGGGCACAGCCGTCCTGTTTTGGTGGTCGCGAAGTCGCAACGGGCGACGCCGGATCGACGAAAAAATTCTGCGACTGCCCCTGATCGGGCCGCTGCTGACCAAGCAGTACGTCGCCCGGGCGTCGATGATCATCGGGATGCTCGTTCGCAGCGGCATTCCGCTGAATCAGGCGTTGGACTTGGCCGCCCGTTCGACGCAAAACACGGTCGTTCGCGAATGTTTGCAGCAATGCGGCGTCGACCTGACCGCCGGCCGCGACCTGGCCGGATCGCTGTCGCGACGGGACGTGTTTCCGCCGCTGGCGGTGCGTGTTTTTTCGGTCGGCCAGGACAGCGGACAGCTCGATGACATGCTGATCCGATTGGGTCAGGATTATAATCGACAGGTCCAGGTCGCCTCGACACGGCTGACGACGCTGTTGGAACCGGTGTTGATTTTGGTGATGGCGGTGCTGGTCGGTTTTTTGTTGCTGGCCACCATCCTGCCGATCCTGCAAGCCGGTCAAATGGTTTGACGGACACGACTTTGCCTCTCGATCTCTTCTTCGACTCATTGATTCCGCCATGAAGACCTTTACCCATCAGCCGAAACCGGTCGCGACCGGATTCTCTTTGGTCGAATTGATCGTCGTGATGGTCATCATCGGCCTGCTCAGCAGCTTGGTCGCGTTGCAGACACGCAGCTACTTGATCGCCAGCAAACAAAACGCCGCGCGTGCGGAGATCGCGACGATCGTCAGCGCGCTGGAAACGTTCTACGCCGATCAGTCTCGCTATCCGACGAACGAGGAAGGCATCGCGGTGCTGGCCGAAGGTACCGAGAGCATTCCCGACGGATTTTTGAAAAAGATTCCCCGGGATCCTTGGGGCAATCCTTACGAATACATCAGCCCGGCCGGTGATGCCCCGTTCGAGATCCTGTGTCTCGGCGGCGACGGTCGCGAAGGCGGCGAAGGCGGCGACAAAGACATCAGCAGCGAGGACCCGGATGACCGCCGCTGAGTCGTCATCGGTACGGCGTCGCCGCGATGCGTTCACGCTGTTGGAATTGATGGTCACCGTCGTCTTGTTGGTCATCGTCTCGGGGACCGGCATCTTGGCGGTGCAAGGTCCCCTGGCACGCGCGACGATGGATCGTGCGATCACGCAAATCGTCGCTGCCGACGCGGCCGAACGATCCGCCTCGCGCCGCAGTCCCGATCCCGGTCGCTTGCTTCAAGTCGACGTCGATCGGCTGCGATACACTCGAAGCAGACGCGTGCTGACGTTACCCCGCGGGGTGACGGTCAGCCGGTTGTGGGTGCTGGATCCCGCTGCGACCGTTCGCGAGGTCGGCGAGTTGTCCTTCGCCACCACGGGCCAAACCTTGTCGTACGGGATCGAACTTTCCGGCCCCCGGGGTCATCGTGACCAGGTGTTGATTCTGGGCATCAGCGGGCAAGCGATTCACGACCGCGACGGTTCGATCGCGCGTTCGTTGTTGCAAGGTTTGGGGAGTCCGTCGGCATGAACCGAGGACCGCGACAGGAGACGTCGAATCCCACCGACCGATCGAATCGTTCGCCGGGCTTCACGTTGTTGGAAGTCGTCGTCGGACTGATGTTGATGGCCGCCCTGGTGGTTTCGGCGTTGACCGCCCTGTCCCGCTATCAGTCGGTCTTGAAAGACGCCGGGCGAAAGCGTCAGGCGATCGCCGTGGCGGACGATCTGTTGCAGCGTTGGTCGGATTCGCCCGCCGGTTTGCCCGGATCGGCCGCGGGGACCGTGCCGACCGATCCGACGCTGGGCTGGCGAACCCGGGTGGTCGCGCAGCGGAGCGTGTGCGGTATGCCGGCGGAAGTCATCCGTTTGGACGTTTGGGAACAACGTCTCGATGAACCGGAGCCGCGGGTGTTGGCGTCCGTCGAATACCTGCGCCGAAGGCCGCTTCGCGGTTTGCGACTGGGCAGACTCGGTTTGCCGCCGAGCAAACCGCGGGAGGACGAACACTCGTCGATTTTCGTCGAGCCGTCGTCATGAGGGATCCGTCGAAATCACGTCGCGGCATGACGTTGATCGAAATGATCGTGGCGACCGTGTTGTCGGCGATCTTGATGGTCGTTTTGCTAGGCGTCAGCCGCCGGACGATGCGGCTTCGCGGCGAAGCGGTGCGGGTCGCCGAAAGCCTTCGGGACAACGAGTTGCTCGTCCGACAGTGGCGACGCGACTTTCTTCACGGCGAAGCGATGCTGCCGCTAATCGACGGCGTGGTGATCCGAGGCGCGATCCATCGTGACCCGCAAACGCAGACCACGACGCAGCAACCGGCGTTCGTCCGCTATCAAGTCGTCGGCGGGAACGGCCGCGTTTGGCTGCTGCGACACCAATGGCGAATCGATCCGGAAAGCGGCCGACCGACCGATCCCCAAAGCGAACCGGTTTTCATGGGCCTGGCCGCGATGACGGTTTCAAGCGACCGCGTCGACGCGTTCGACCGGGCGAGCGAAGCGGAACGGCTTTGGGACGCCGAAATGTCCGGAGCGACGATGCCGGACATGCCGACGACGATCGACATCCGGTTGCTGGACGACCAGGGAAACGCTTTGGTCCGGCACCGCATTCGGCATCACTGGGAGGACTGAATCGTGAGGACACCCATCCGCATGAATCGTCGGCCCGCGCGTCGCGGCGTCGTCCTGTTGATCGTGTTGGTCGCGATCGTTCTGATCGCCGCGGCTTTGGTTGAAGTGTCGCGTGCCAGTTCGCAGTCCCAGATCGCGTCGCTGCGAGCCCGGGACGCTTTGCAACAACGCTGGGGCATGATCAGTTGCGAGCGAGTCGTGTTGCCGGCCGCCGCGGGCTTGTTGGCGCGCAGCGACGAAAGCACCAAGCAGGCCCTGCCGGCGACGGCCGGACTTCGTCGCCCGCGAATGCCGGCGGTATTGACCGACCGTGTCCTGTTGGGCGGCCAATCGTTCGATCTGATCTTGGCCGACGAAGACGCCAAGGCCGACTTGAACGTGATCTATGACATCGGTGGCCGAAACGGCTGCGAAAAAGTGCTCGGCGACACGTTGGCACTGAGCGAAATGCGTGCGGTCCGATTGCGGCCGCGACGGCGCAGTTTCGACGTCCGCACGGCCGCGGATTCACGCGGCCAGCCGTCGCAGCTGGGCGGTCCGAATGCAGGCGAGATTTCGGTTTCACCGTCGGCCGATTCGCTTCCGCCCGCTTTTGCGACCTGGGGTGAGGTTTTCGATTTTAACCGTGTCAACGATCTGTCCGGCGACCTCCGGCACATCGCCGCGGCGACGCGCGAGGTCACGCTGTGGGGCAGCGGCCGGCTGAACGTGTGGAGGGCCTCGGACGACGCGATCGTTGCGGTCTGTCGCGAGGTGGTTCAAGATGGACTGGCGAAACGAATTCAACAGCGGATCCGAAGCACCTCATTGTCACAGATCGACTTGGTGCTTCGGCAAACCGTCAGCAACGAACAAGATCGCCGACGTTTGGCCGACTTGCTGGCCGATGATTCCCGGTGCAGCAGCTTGTGGATCGAAGGCGACGACGGCGTCAGTCGGGTTCAACGTTTGTCGATTCGGCGACCCGAAAAAACCGGATGGATCCGCACGACCGTGTTTGAGTTTCCCTAACGATTCTTTTCTGGAATGATCTGTTGTGCCCGCGATGATTTCGCCTTCCCGACTTCGAAAACTATTGAACGTCGGGACCGTTTCGGCGGCGGCCTCGATCGTCGTGGTGTCGCTTTGGGGGATCCGTCCGGTCCCGGGCCCGGTTTCGTCGCCGACGTCGCCCCGCTCGACCGCGTCGCTGCGTTCGCCGGCCGACCCGACGCGGTCGGATCCCGACGAGAACACGGTGATCTGGACACGTTCGCTGCAAGGTCCGTCGCAAAGCCGCACGGCCCGCCGTCGTGTGACGCCGCCGCCGGCCGAGCTCGCCGTCGTCAAACCGATGCCGAAATCATCGGCGGAGTCGTTGCAACTGGTCGGCACCGTCGTCGAACCGGGACACAGCATCGCCATCACGTCGGACCGACAAGGACGTTTGAGGTTCACGCCCGAAGGCGATCGGATCGATTCACCGCCGCCGCAGGCCGTGGTCGAAACGATCGACGACGACGGCGCTTGGATCCGTCACAACGGCGCTCGGATCCGTGTCGGTGTCGGACAGCCGTTGAGTCTGTCCGTCGCCACGATCGAAGAGCGGCCGCCGGAAGCCCCGGCCGCCGGGAGCCGACCCGTCGACCAGACGCCGGCGACGCCGATGCGTGAAAAGACGATCGAGAATCCGTCGCGGCCCTGGAACGTCGACGTGCCCGCCGACATGAACCTGGAAGACGAGTTGGATTGGCTCAATGGCGGATAAAGCCTCCCGATCCGGCACGGCATCCTCGGGGTGGATCCTGCGTTTGACGCCCACCGCAGCCGGCTTCGTTTCGATCGGCGATCCGAGCTTCCGACACGTCGTTCCCTTGGAAGCCGCGTCGGAGATATCGCGGCAAGCCCCGGAGGTCGTCGCTTCGATGAAGGCTTTCGCGGCGGCACACGATCTTCAGGGTGATCGCATTGTGATTTTCGTCGGACACGAGCTTGCTTACCTGACGATCATCGATCGCAGCCAAGTCACCGGCGCCGTCAGTCATGATTCGATGCGATTCGCCGTCGAGTCGGTACTGCCGCTGGACGCCGAATCGGTCGAGATCGACTTTCGGCCGTCCGGCGATTCGATCCTTTGTGTCGTGGTGACGCTCGATCCGCTCTCGGCCATGGTCGACGCACTCGAAGCCGACGGCATGAAGGTCTGTCACATCGTCGTGGAACCGTTCTTGCTCCTGCAGCGGTTGATCGAATCGGAAAGGCTGCCGGGCGACGCACTGGTAAACCGGCGGGCGAACTCCGGTGCAACGGCCTGGTCTGAATGCGTGAAGTTGCGAAACGGATTGCCGATTTTCTGGAGCCGCTGTGTCGATGATCCGCTGGAAACGTCGCGGGAATTGAGAATGGCATCCGCGGGCGCGGGCGCGGACGATTGTTCGCAGCCCGACGTGGTTCATCGGCTTGTCGATCCTGGCGACGGCGGACCACCGATTCCCGATCTCGCGACACGCGAAATCCCCGTCGATGGGGACGACGAACTTGCCGCCGCGGCAGCCCAACTGCTCGGCCGTCGACGGGAACCCTGGTTCGAACTACGCCGCGGCGTGTTGGCGAAAGCCGATCCGCTTCGGGCGACCCGCGGTTCGCTTCGGGCGTTCCTGATCACGTCGGCCGCGGCGGTCGCGATCACTTGCGTGATGCTGTCCTGGCGTGCCAAGCAATACACGACGCAGACCCGCGTGGCCGAAGACGCCATGCGAGACTCGTTCAAAAGCACGCTGCCGAACCAGCGGGTTCCCGCCGCGATCTTGAACCGCATGAGAAGTGAACACCGCCAAGCCTTGGGACAACGTCGCGTCGGGGGCGACGTCGATCCGCCGACGGACGTCTTGCAAGTCCTTCGGCCGTTGATCGTCGCGCTGCCCGTCGACCTGGAACTTCGCGTCCAATCGCTGCGGATCGACGACGGTGAATTCTCGCTCGACGTGGATCTGGGTTCCTACAACGATGCCGCCGCGATCGCGCGATCGCTGGAACGATCGGGCTTTCAGATTCAACCGCCGTCGAGCACACGAGGCGGTGCCGGCCTGATCCGAACTCGAATCCGAGGCGTCTGGGACCGACCCGAAGGGACGCCCCGATGACCATGCCGTCGGCAACGCGAGGGAATCGAGACGCGACCGTGCTGACCGGCTTGGCGGTTTTGCTAGGCTGCTTCGCTTTGTTTTTCTGTTATCGCTACTTCGCTTCGGCCAGACGGAGGGCGATGGCGACACAAGCCGATGCGGCGGAGCTGCAAGAGCTGTCGCGTGACATCGTGGCCGCCGCGACCAAACCTCGGATCGCCTCGCTGGAAGTCGAGCCCGCGGGCCGGATCTCGCAGCGTGTCGACGCCGCTTTGTCGACCGCCGGCATCCCGCCGTCCAAACTGCTGTCGATCGACCCGCAGGTGCCCAGCCGGTTGGGGCGGACCGCTTACCGATTGCGTCTGACGCAGATCGAACTGCAGGAACTCACGATGAAACAGATCACCCGGTTCATCGCGGCGCTTCGTGACCCGGAATCCGGCATGGTCGTCAGAGACTTCGATCTTTCGCCACGCACGAGCGACTCGGCGAATTTCGAAAGTGCGGCAGACGACGGCAACCCGGCAAGCGGGGAGTTCTGGGATGCCCGCTTGACCTTGACCCAGATGATCTTTTCTCCCATAAGCGATTCGTGAAAATTTCTCAGCCCAACGAGCCGATCCGCCGACGTCTCGGGGCTTCGTGGAAACTCGTCGTGTGTTTCACGATGTTTCCTGTTGCGACCGGGTGCCTGACTTTTCATCGCTCGGATCGGGCCGATGTCGCCGCGACGTCGATCGGCGACGGGGGCGTAAACGCGAAGAGCGAAGCGGCTTTCAAGGCCGGGCTGAAGCACTACCAGGCCCAGCGCTTCGATCGTGCCGAGGAGTCGTTTCGGCTGGCGGTCGACTCGGATCCGACCAACGGCCGGGCGCACAACAACCTCGGACTGATGTATTTCGATCGTCACCGTTTGGCGCAAGCCGCGTCCCATTTCGATGCGGCGTCGCAGTTGTTGCCCGATGATCCGATGCCGCTGAACAATCTGGGGATGACCTTGGAAGCCGGCGGACGGGCGATCGAGGCGATCGAGTTTTATCGCCAAGCCAGTCGGATCGATCCGGGCAACCCGAAGTACTTGGGGAATCTGGTGCGGACCAAAATCCGCTTGGGCGACGAAGACGAATCGGTTCGGCAGCAACTGATGCAACTGGCGATGATCGAGGATCGGCCGCCTTGGATTCGCTGGGTCCAGGATCAGTTGGCGCTGGAACTCAATCCGATGCTCGACCGCGGCGGCAGCGACGTGCAGCTGACGACGGACGTTTCGGGCGGCCCAAAGACACCACGATCGAGCGGCGAACCCGTCGAATTGCCCGCGCCCGTCGAATTGCCCGCGCCTGTCGACTTGCCCGCGCCTGTCGAATTGCCCGCGCCTGTCGTGATCCCGCAACTCGACGCCGCCTGGTGATTTCACGGTGAACAGCGGCGGTCCGCTCCGCCAAGGCATCGCCTCTGCCCCCCCACCGCCATCCGCCCCAGCCCACCCCCTGGTGGAGGGTCGCGACAGCGGCATCACACGGACCGAAGCGTTTGCGGTCTCGGCAACGGGTCAGCGTGCGAGAAGCGACGAATGACTCCTGCGCCGAGCCAACGACGGGAAATTTCCATTCGAGGACGCGTCGCCGGGGCGTGGGGCGTACCGCCGAACGGCTGCCCGTTCAGCGAAGGCGATCCGTTCAGCGAAGGCGATCCGTTCAGCGAAGGCGATGGGCCTCACGCTCGATCGGGCCGCGAGTGGGCTTTTTTCTGAACCGAGGCTTGGGTTGGTTTATGATGTTTCGATTGAAACGCGTCGTCTCGTCCGCCCACGTCGTGCCCTCCTCTTTTCCCCATCGCCCCGACCGCCGCCATGTTTACCAAACGCCTTGTCTTGTTGAGTGTTTTCGTCCTGACCTGCGGATCGACATTCGCCGCTCCGAACTGGGTTTTCGACCAAGCGACCTTTGACGGAGTGGTGGGCGCTTTTCCGAGGTCGGACGTCGATTTCGATTCGGTCGCACCGGGTCCGATCGCCGACGGCGGGATGGTCGACGGGCTGATGTTTACCTACGTCAGCGGGCTAGAACCGAACGAGTTGAATGTCGTCGCCGACTCGTCGCTGGCCACGACGGGATCCAATTATCTGGGTTCGGACGTGAACGGTTTGCTGGGCGATGATTTGTCGTTTTCGATCTCATCGACCGAGGCATTCTTTGCCTTGTCGTTTCAAGTCGTGGCGCCCGACTTCGGGCTGTTCGCCGATGACATTCGGATCACCGTGAACGGACTGACGACCAATTTCGCCCCTGACTTCGCACCCGCTGACGGGGTTCCCGACAATGAAGTCCAAGTCGGCAACAATTTCAGGTACTTCTTCGGCGTGACCGATCCGGCCGGCTTCGACTCGGTGACGATCAGCACCCCACAAATTTTGGGCGCGTCGGAATTCTTCGGCATCGACAGCATTCAATTCGTCTCGGCCAGCGCCGTGCCGGAACCCGGCTCGCTGGCCTTGTTGACGACGCTCGGCGTCAACGGGGCGTGGCGACTCGGACGGCGAAAGTCTAAAAAGCCGGCGACGCCGTGACCGATTTTCGGTACGGACGGTTCACCGTGCGTTGTGTTTTACTTCTTTCCTCTCTTGGTGGTTTTCGATGATTCGACCGTATCGTGTACTCGGTGTTCTGGTGGTCTTGGGCGGACTGACATCGACTTGGCTTTCTGTCTCTGCCGCGGACGACGCGCGAACGACGATCAATTTGGCTGATCCGCCGGCCCATCTGGACACCTCCGCGATGCCCGTGGAGATCGTCGATGCGTATCCCAGCTTGCGGGTCAGTCGCCCCATCGTCGTCACCGGCGCGGGCGATCAAAGCGGACGGCTGTTCATCGCTTCGCAAACCGGCGAGCTGTACTTCATCGACGAGAGTGACACGGAAGTCGAAGAGCCGACACCGTTCATGGACCTGAACGAGGCGGTCAGCTACAAGGATCGCGAAAACGAGGAAGGCTTGCTCGGCTGGGCGTTCCATCCGAACTTCAAAACCAACGGCAAGTTCTACGTTTATTACACGACGACCCAGCGACCGCACGTTTCGGTGATCAGCCAGTTCAACGTCAAGGCGGACGATCCGAACCAAGGCGACCCGACCAGCGAAGTCGAGCTGATGCGGATCCAACAACCGTTTTGGAATCACAACGGCGGCACGCTGGTGTTCGGTCCCGACGGTTACCTTTACATCGGCTTGGGCGACGGCGGCAAAGCGAATGATCCGCTCAAGAGCGGGCAAGACCTGAGCAAGCTGCTCGGTTCGATTCTCCGCATCGACGTCAATCAGGCTTCCGGCGACAAGGCGTATTCGATTCCGACCGACAATCCGCTCGTCGGCCAGCAAGGCGTTTGGCCGGAGATCTATGCCTGGGGGCTTCGCAACGTTTGGCGGATGGCCTTTGATCCCGCGACCGGTGATCTGTGGGCCGGTGACGTCGGCCAAAACGAATGGGAAGAGGTCGACGTGATTCGCAAAGGCGGCAACTACGGCTGGAGCCTTCGCGAAGGCTCGCACAGCTTCACGCTCGGCGGCGGCAAGGGTTCCGGCCCGCGTGCCGACCTGATCGAACCGCTGGTCGAATACCCTCACACCGATGACTGGGGCAAGTCGGTCACCGGCGGCGCGGTGTATCGCGGCAAGGCGACGCCGATGCTCGACGGCTATTACCTGTACGGCGATTACGTCTCGGGCAAGGTCTGGGCGTTGAAGTGGGACCGCGAAGCCAACAAGGTCACCGAAAACCGCGAAATCGCTTGGCAAAATCTGCCCGTTTTCACTTTCGGTCAAACCGACAGCGGCGAAGTCTTGATGACGACCCAGTCCGGCGGCGGCCGAATCTATCGCTTCGTCGCGAAGTGAGTCCGATCGCCCGATCGCAGAATCCTGTAAGAACGGCCCTGCGGGATCGGACGCTACAAACAAAAAACCCACCGTGCCCGACGAGGACACGGTGGGTTTTTTTTATTGTTGACCGGGTGGTCCGCCGGGGTCGATCAGCGAACCGCGACGATGATGACGGTGTTGCCACGTCGGACGGTCAGCCGCAGCGGCTGGTCCTTGGCCTTGGCATCGGCCAGGGCTTCCATGACTTCTTTTTCGCTCGTCACGTCGGTGCCACCGGCCGCCTGGATGATGTCCCCGGCGCGAAGACCGGCTTCGGCGGCCAGCCCGCCGTCTTCGACCGCCGTGATGACCAAGCCACTTTGCCGCGAATCATAGCCATATTCTTCCGCCGTCTCCGGCGTCAACGGTTCCAAGGTCGCGCCGAGTTCTCCGCCGCCGGCTCCATCGAACATGGCGATCGCTTCCTCGGTCAGTTCGTCCAGCTTGACGGACAAATTCAGGGTGTCACCGTTGCGATTCACTTTCATGCTGACGGTCGATCCCGGCCTGCGACTGGCGATGTAGTTTCGCAATTGCGTTCCGCCGAGAACCTTTTTGCCGTCCAGTTCCGTCACGACGTCACCGGGTTGCAGACCGGCTTTCGCGGCGGGCTGGTCGTCCAAGACGCCGCGGATCAGCGCCCCTTGCGAGACTTTCAAGCCGAATTCTTCGGACGTTTCCCTCGTCACGTCGGCGACCTGGGCGCCCAAGAAGGCACGTTGCACGTCGCCGGTTTCGATGATCGACGACAAGACGGGCCGGGCCATCGTGACGGGGATGGCAAAGCCGATACCGTTGTTCCCGCCACTGCGCGACGCGATCGCGGTGTTGATCCCGACCAGTTCGCCACGCAGATTGACCAGCGGTCCGCCGGAGTTGCCCGGATTGATCGCCGCGTCGGTTTGCAGGAAGTCTTCGTAGCCGTTGCCGCCACCGACGATGCCTTGGACACGGTTCTTTCCGCTGATGATGCCGGCGGTCACGGTTTGATCCAGACCGAAGGGGCTGCCGATGGCCAGCACCCAATCGCCGACTTGAATTTTGTCGCTGTTTCCGAACGTGACCGGCTGCAACTGATCGGCTTCGATCTTCAGCACGGCCAGATCGGTGGGGGGATCGGTGCCGACGACTTCGGCGGTCAGTTCGCGACCGTCGCTCAGTTCCACGGTGACTTCATCGGCACCGGCGACGACATGGTTGTTCGTCAAGACGTATCCGTCGTCGCGGACGATGACGCCACTGCCCATCCCGGTTTGCTGACGGCGACGCTGCGGTTGAGATCGTCCGTTGCCGCGATCGGGCGTGCCGAAATCGAAAAAGTCGTCGAAACCGGGCGGCAAGTTCCGACGCAATTCCGGCGGAATGCCGTCAAAGCCGCCGCGACCGCCACGACCCCCTACCAGCATCGACTTGGACGTGCTGATGCTGACGACCGAGGGCTTGAGCGCCTCGGCGACGTTTCGAAACGCGGTCGAAAGGTCCTGGGCGGTGGACAGATTTTGCTGGGCAAGGTTTTGCTGGGCGACCCGAGCCTGGGCCTGCTGGTCGGCGTACACGTCGCCCCGCATGCCTTCGGGCAAGCTGACGACGACGCCGGTCAGAAGCGCGCCGGTCAGCATCGCGCCGAGCACGAGACTGACCTTCTTGGTTTGGTTCTGCATTTCAGTTGAACTCCTGTGGTTCATGCAAATGGACGAATCGAAACGAGGCGACCCGAAGGGCTGCGAATCGGGAAGGAAAAGAATTTTTCGCGACCGACAGCGGCTTGAAACGCCGTTGGATCTTGTGGAGGGATGAGTTACAAACGAACTGACGTTACTACAAGACGACCCGGGGGAACGGTTCATCACCGAGGCGACATTCGGCAAAGAAAACGGAATGAAATAATCAGAAAACTTGCTCCCCGACGGGGTCCGATCGAGTCTGCCGAAGCGGCAAACTCCGACGAACGGTCGTGCGATCTCCGCAAACGACATGCCAAAAACGGGGTCCCGGCGGCGTGACCCAGGCGGCTCGCGACGCCAAGACGATGTCAGTTTGGTACGCTAGCCGTGCCGATGGGACGAGTTTCGCGGAACCGTTTCGCGGAGTAGACGGCACCCAGGCCAAGAACACAGCACGCACCCACGACACGCACCGCCGGCACGGAGAGTCCCCATGCGAGACACATTGACAGTCATCTTGGCCGGAGGTCGCGGGTCGCGACTGGAACCGCTGACACGCGACCGGGCCAAACCGGCGGTGCCCTTCGGCGGACTGTACCGGATCATCGACTTTGTGCTGAGCAACTGCTTGAACAGCGGCATTCGACAGCTTTTGTTGTTGACCCAGTACAAGGCTCAGTCGCTGGACCGTCATGTCCATCTGGCGTGGCGAAACTATTTCTGTCGCGAGTTGGGGGAATTCATCGATGTCGTCCCGCCGCAGCAACGCATCGACGACAACTGGTACCAAGGCACCGCCGACGCCGTCTACCAGAACATCTATGCGATCGAGCGTGAGCAGCCCGAGCACGTGGTGATCCTGGCGGGCGACCACATTTACAAAATGAACTACAAGACGATGGTGGATTTCCATCGTGCCACCGACGCGGACATCACCATCGGAGCGTTGCGGGTCGGCCGAGACGAAGCCCGTCAGTTCGGCGTCATGCAAGTCGACGCGGACGGACGCTTGAACGGCTTTCAAGAAAAACCCGATCAGCCGACGGCCACGCCGGAGGATCCCGATGTCTGCTTGGCCTCGATGGGCATTTACGTTTTCAAAGCTCGTTTCCTGTACGAACGGCTGTGCGACGACGCGACCCGGCCCGACAGCCGGCACGACTTTGGCAAAGACATCATCCCCGATGCGATCAAGGACAGCCGCGTTTTTGCGTTTCCGTTCCTGGACGAAAATCGCAAAGACCCGCTCCAATCGGACTCGGCCGCCGACGCCTACTGGCGAGACGTCGGTACGATCGACGCCTACTACGAAGCCAGCATGGATCTGACGGGCGTGGACCCGCAATTGAACCTGTACGATCAGGCTTGGCCGATGCGATCGCATCAACCGATGTTGCCGCCGCCCAAGTTCGTCTTCGGCAGCGAAGGTCACAGCACCCGTGTCGGCGAAGCCCTCGATTCGATCGTCTGTCAGGGAGCCATTGTCAGCGGGGGTCGAGTCGCCCGCAGCATCATCGGGGCCGGTTGCCGCATCAACAGCTATGCCAACGTCGAAGACAGCATCTTGTTCGACGACGTCAACGTGGGACGGCACTGCAAATTGCGACGCGTCATCATCGATAAGGGCGTCGACGTTCCGGCCGGCACACAAATCGGCTATGACGTCGATTCCGATCGGGCACGCGGCTTCACGATCACCGAAAGCGGAATCGTCGTCATCGCTCGAGGCGAAGCGATCCGCAGCGAAGCCTTGGTGTAGCTTTCCATGACAGGCCAAACCATCACCATCATCGCGGGACTGCTGGGATTCATCCTGACGGCTTTCGCCGCCCTTGTCGGGTTCCGATACGGCAAGAACAAAACGCCCGAAAACGGTTTCACCGAAGGCGATCGCCAACGGGTGCGGCATCTGTTGTCCAACTTGGGCGACTGGACCAGCGAGTATTCCGGCAGCGTGTCGCAGTACCAGGATCAACTGGGACGATTACAGCATGCGGTCGAAACCAGCGGCAACGCCGAAGCGCCCGCCGATCGAGTGCTGACGCTGTTGGAACAGATCATGAACAGCAACGATCAGTTGCAAACACGTTTGGAAGCCGCCGAAAAACAACTCGACAAACAAACCCGACAGATCGAAAGCTACTTGACCGAGGCCCGCACCGACGCCCTGACCGGACTGGCCAATCGCCGCGCGTTCGATCAAAAGATGGACGAATTGTTGAACGCGTACCGAAAGGGCGGGCGATCGTTCGCGCTGGCGTTGATCGACATCGACCACTTCAAATCGGTCAACGACAACCACGGCCACCAAATCGGGGACCACGTGCTGCAACAACTGGCGGGAAAGCTCAACCACGAGTTGCGGGCGGCCCTGATCGTGGCCCGTTTCGGAGGGGAAGAATTCGCCGTCGTCCTGGACGGACCTCTCCGCCGCGCGGCCGAACAGATGAACCAGTTTCGCAAAGAATTCGCGGGTCAGCGAATCGAGGTCGGCTCGCTGGCCTTGGAAATCACGATGAGCATCGGGGTCAGCGAACCTCGCGACGATACCGTCGTCGCCCCGATCATCCGTCGCGCCGACGAGGCGCTCTACGCCGCCAAGAACATCGGCCGAAACCGTGTTTATTTCCACGACGGAAAGGGCGTCACGTTGACCGGTGCCCCCGAAGTGGCCAGGTAGCCGGTTGACAGTTGCCGGTCGCCGAATCCGGGCCGCGGAGCCGAACGGTCCGAGGATTTCGCCCCGCCCGACGATGGGAGATCCCCAGGCGGCGTCTCAAAAATGAACGCCCGAGCGCCGTCACTCTGATTGCGCCGCAAACGCTTCGGATCGGCTTCGAGGCGTGGCAAGACGCCATTGCACCACGATTCGACGGTTTTTCGACGGAGTTTTCGGGTCTGGCACACCGGATGCATTCTTGTCGATCCGCCTTGGGTCTTCTCCCGCAATTCTCTGTCGACTCGGCGACGTCTTTTGTCGTGCCGCGACGGCGACTGTTGGGAGGACCGTGAAGCCCTCCCTCCCATTTTTTGGAAACCACTCTGATGTTCAAGAAAGCTTGCTTAGCGGCCATTGTCACCGTCGCCGGTGGCTGGATGACGACGGAAACGGCCGAAGCCGGACGCCCGTTCTATCGCGGTCGTGGCGTCGTCGTCGCGCCCGTGTATCGACCTCCCGTGCGTGTGTATCGCCCTCCGGTCTACAGCCGTCGCCCCGCCGTCGTTCCGGTCCCCGTCCCCGTTTATCGCCCGCCCGTCTATCGCAGCTATTACGGCGGCGGGTACTACGGCGGCGGGTACTACGGACGATCGAGCCGATTCGGGGGCTATCCGTTCGGCGGATATCCTTACGGCGGCAGCGGCCTGGGCATCAATCGCGGCGGCGTGTCCGTCTTTTTCGGCTTCTAGTTCCGCCTTTCTGGGCGTTCGGGGCACGCGGATGTCACCACCGGCCCCCCCCGCGGTCGGCTCAACGCAGCGACGCGACGGCTGCGGCTTCGGCCGCCGCGTCGAAGTCGGGGTTGGGCGTCGCCGGAACGGGAGCACCGACACGTTTCCGCCAAGCCGTCATTCGCCGCAGCAGTTCGTCGCGCCTCTCGGGATGCGACGTTGCCAAGTTCGTCGTCTCGCCGATGTCGTCGCGAAGGTTGTACAGTTCCAAGTCCCCCGACTCGAAGTACTGATGCAGTTTCCAGTCGCCGTGACGAATGATTCCGCACGGCCGACTGCGGAACAGCGGGTCACGTTGCTCGTCGGTGACGCCACGGTAGGCTTGCAGGTAAGCAGGGAAATGCCAATGCAGCGACCGCTCGGGCAAGCGATCCGTCTGGCCGGTCAACAGCGGCACCAAGCTGATCCCATCGAGCGGCCGTGCCGGGTCGTCGGCATCGCCGGGGATGCCGGCCAATTCACAAATCGTCGGATACAAGTCGATCTGGGCCACGGGCTGATCCACGCGGCGTCCGGCTTCGATTCGCCCGGGCCAGCGGACGAACATCGGCACACGGATGCCGCCTTCGTAGTAGGTTCCCTTGTATCCCTTCAGCGGATGCATGTCGGTCGCCGGGCCGTACCCGCCGTTGTCGGACGTGAAAAGAATTACCGTGCGCTCGTCCAACTGCAATTCCTTTAGCGTCGCCAGGATTTTGCCGATCCCGTCATCGACGGCTTGGACCATGGTCGCCATGGCGACGTGATCGTGCAATTTCCCCGGCGGTTTCGCCTCATACTTCGCCAGCAATTCCTTCTTCGCGTTGAGCGGGGTGTGGACGGCGAAGTGCGTCAGGTAAAGCATCCAGTCTTTCGCCGCGTTGCCGCGAATGAACGCGACGGCTTCCTCGGTCAGCCGGTCCGTCAGATACTCGTCCTCCGGTGCATCGCCGAGTCCGGGGACGTTCGGATGCGGCGGGTAGTACCCCTTGGGCGGGCTTCCCGAATGCGTCCCCGCGACGTTGACGTCGAAACCGTAGGGCAGCGGATCGTCACTCAGGTGCCACTTGCCGAGCGTTCCGGTCACGTACCCCGCGTCCTGCAGACGTGCCGGCCAAGTCTTGAGGTTCGGATCCAACACGTCGGTGCCGGGGACGTGAAGCAATCGCCGATGCTTCGCCTTTCCCCGCGGCCCGGTGCCGACGTTGTAGATCTGGTGCCGGGGCGTGTACCGGCCGGACATCAAGCAAGCCCGCGACGGCGCACAGTTCGCCGCCCCGGCATAGGCGTCCGTGAAGACCATGCCCTCGCCGGCCAATCGATCCAGATTCGGCGTTTCGTAGAAATCACTTCCCATGAACCCGCAATCCCGCCAACCGAAGTCATCCAGGTAGATGACCAGCAGATTCGGCCGTCCCTGAGCCGGCAAGCATCGCGGCACGACCGAAGCAAGCAAGAAACAAATGACGAGGCGCAACATGAAGGGTACTCTCAAATTCGTGAAACGTATTGTCCGCTGAGCCGTCGGATCAGGCGACGCATCTCCAACACACTAATCGTCGACATCACGCGGTGGGCCGGCAATTCACTTTTCGCGATCACGGTGTCGATCGAAGTGCTCTCCGCGTCGATCGCTTGCAAGACCGCTTGCTCGATTTCGTTGAGTTGCAGTTCCGCGCCGTGTCGGACTTCGTTGCCGTCGTCGGTTCTTAATGGCGTCTGCATCGGCCCGATGGCCTCGAGAACATCGTCGACGGTTTGCACCAACACCGCGCCGTCGCGAATCAGTTGGTTGCATCCTCGCGAGGCGCGACTGGTCACCGGACCGGGCAACGCCAAGACATCCCGGTTCTGTTCGTGGGCCAATCGCGCGGTGATCAGACTGCCGCTGCGATCCGGGGCTTCGATGACCAGCGTCGCCAAAGTCATCCCGGCGATCAGGCGATTGCGTTGGGGGAACAAGCCGCCGCGAGGTTTGGTTTGCGGGGACTGTTCGCTGACGACCGCCCCCGAGGCGGCGCAGCGCGCGGCCAAGCCCTTGTTCTCCGGCGGATAGATCTCACCCAGCCCGCCGCCCAAGACCGCGATCGTCCGCCCGCCACCGTCGATCGCGCCGGCGTGCGCCGCCGAATCGATGCCGCGAGCCAGCCCGCTGACGACCGTGACACCGGCTTTGGCCAGGCCGTACGCCATCCGCTCGGCTTGCCGCAATCCGTAAGACGTCGCGTGACGCGTGCCGACGATCGCCACCGACAACGCGTCGGTCTGGATCAGGTCGCCACGGACGAACAACAAAGGCGGCGCGTCGTCCAATTCCTTCAGCGACATCGGATAACGCGGGTCATCGATCGGAACCACCGTCGATTCGTTTTCGCCGCACCAAGCCAGCACCGCGTCGACGTCGACGAAGTCCGTGGCGGTGCGAATCGTGTGGACCAGTTTCGGACCGACGCCCGGAACGCTGCCGAGTTCGTGCGGATCGGCCCGCAACACACGTCCCGGATCCTCGAATCGATCCAACAACGCGGCCAAGGTTCGCGGCCCCAGTCCGGGCAGCATCGCCAACTGGATGGCATCACGGATACTCCGGCCGACAACGGCTGCTTCCGATTCGGACGGATCGTCCGTGAAAAGTTGGTCCGTCACGCCAAGCTGCCTCGCCTTTCGGGTCCGATCATTGCCGCCACGATTCGTCTTGACGGTGAAGCGAATTGTAGCGAATTCGCTATCCGACTTATAGCAAGCACTGCATCACGGCCAAGTCGACCCAGCGGTTTTGCAGATGCCCGATCTGTTTTTGAACGCCGATGGTCTCGAAGCCGTGCCGACGATGGAACGCGATGCTGCGAGCGTTGTCGGCGATGATCCGCGCCATCACGTGATGAATGTGGTGCTCTCGACAGTGATCCAGCAACCGTCGCTGCAGCGGATCGGCGACACCGGTGCCGACGGCTTCGGCGGCCAAATAGATGCCCGATTCCAAGGTGAATCGAAAGCCGTTTCGTTCGCTGATCGGCCGCAGCGTTCCCCATCCGATCACGTCGGCCGATCGTTTGTCGTCGCTGACCACGTACCAGGCTGCCGGCGGACTCGGCGGCAGCCAGCGGCGGACCGTCGGAGCGTCCCAGTGGATCGTGTCAAACGTCGCCCCGCCCGCGTCGACATGGTGGTTGTAGATCCGCGCGATCGTTTCGGCATCATCGGCGAGAGCCGGTCGCACGATCACGCCGCCGGCCGGTTCGCGGTCTCGCTGGCCGTCTCGCTGGCCGTCTCGGGCAGCGGCCACGGTCAGTGAACCCGTTGACCCGGCTTGGCACCTTCGTCGATGCCCAGGATGAAGACTTCTTCGCCGCCGGGGCCGGCCGCGGTGACCATGCCCTCGCTGAGCCCGAATCGCATCTTGCGTGGTTTCAAATTGGCGACCATCACGACCAGACGGCCGACCAATGTTTCCGGATCGTAAGCCGCTTTGATCCCCGCAAAGACTTGGCGTGTTTCGTCCCCCCCCAAACCCAGCGTCAGTTTGAGCAACTTGTCGGCTTCGGGAACGTGTTCGGCGGACAACACCCGGGCGACTCGCAAGTCGACTTTCATGAACTCGTCGATCGTGATTTCATCGGCCAACGGTTCGTCTTTCAACGGCTGCGCCGAATCGCCAAACTTGCCCGCGGTGGCGGCGGCGGGGGAAGCCGATTCGTCGGCGTCGTCGGGTTTACTCTCGTCAATCATCTTTTGCAAATCCTCGATTTGAACTCGGTTCATCATGCGTCGGAAGGGACGGACCGGCGTGCCCGTCAGTGGTGTCTGGGACTGTTGCCAAGAAGTGATCGGATCGCCCAAGAGTTCGCCACAGTCCTCGGCCAATTTCGGTAGCACCGGCGACAAGTAGATCGCCAGTTGCCGAAACAAGTTCAGTGCGACCGTGCAGACGTCTTGCAGTTCGGTTTGCCGCGCCGGGTCTTTCTTCATCTCCCACGGCTTGGCGTGTTCGACGAAGGGGTTGGCGGCGTCGGCCAGTTCCATCACCAGCCGCATCGCTTTGGCGTATTCACATTGCTCGTAGGCCTTGGCGATTTCGTCTCCCTGCCGGGCCGCCGCCGCAAACAGTCCCCCGTCGTCGGGATAGCTCGGGCTCAGTCCTAGCGACGAGGCGAACTTGCCGACACGGCTGGCCAGGTTGACGACTTTACCGACCAAGTCGCTGTTGACCTTGTCGGTGAATTCTTCCAACCCGAGGTCCAGGTCTTCCACCCGAGGCGTCAGCTTGGTGGCGTAGAAGTACCGTAGGTAGCCGGGGTCCAAGCGTTTCAAATACGTTTCCGCGGCGACCAAGGTGCCGTCGCGTTTGGACATCTTTTTGCCATCGACGTTCAGGAACCCGTGGATGTGGACCTTGGTCGGCAAGCTGAAGCCGGCGGTTTTGAGCATCCCCGGCCAGAACAGGGTGTGAAAGTAGGTGATGTCTTTGCCGATGAAATGGTGGACCTCGCAGTCTTTACTTTTCCACCAATCGGCCAAGTCTTCGCCGTTGGCGTCGCACCACTGCCGAGTCGCGGCGATGTAACCGATCGGCGCGTCGAACCAAACGTACCAGTAGTTGCCCGGCGAATCGGGGATTTCGAAACCGAAGTACGGTGCCGGCCGACTGATGTCCCAGTCCCTCAGTTCTTGCGACAGGAAATAGCCCTTCAAATAATTCGCGGTGTCCGATTGCAGGGCGTCGCTGCTTTCGACCCACCCGTCCAGGAACCCGTGCAGCTTTTCCAATTCGACGAACAGATGGGTGGCTTCCTTCAGCACCGGCGTCGCGCCGCTGAGCGTGCTTTTGGGATCGACCAGCTCGGTCGGTGAATACGTGTGGCCGTTGTTGCAGTTGTCACCGGCTTGGTCCTCCAGACCGCACGCGGGACAAGTACCGCGGACGAAACGGTCGGCCAGAAAGGTCTCGGCTTCGGGATCAAACAGTTGCTCGATGCTCCGCTCGGCGACCAGATCGGCGTCACGAAGCGCTTGCCAGAACTGATGACAGAGCCGACGGTTTTCCTCGCTGTGCGTGCTGCCGTAGTGATCGAACCGGATACCGAATCCGGCGAAGTCGCGTTGGTGCGACTCGCTCATCGCGGCGATCAAGTCCTCTTCGCTGCGGCCCTCGGCGCGGGCACGAATCATGATCGCGGTGCCGTGCGTGTCGTCGGCGCACATGTACAGCGCACGATTGCCGATCAGTCTTTGGAAACGCACCCAGATGTCGGTTTGGATGTATTCGACCAAGTGACCAATATGGATCGGACCGTTGGCGTAAGGCAGCGCGCTGGTCACCAGCAGACGTCGTGTCATGGAAGATCAAGCATGGGAGATGGAGATATCGAGGCGAAGGACGGAATCGAGAGGACGGATTGTAGCCAGCGGAAGCAGAACCGACGATGCGTCCGATCCGCTGGATCCCTGGAACGGCGCGACGGGACGAATTCGGTCTGGCGTACCCCCACGCCCGCGTCCGTCGGACGGCCCGGCTTGTTTCAAAATCCTGACGTGAAACTGAAAAAAGATTCAAGTTTCGGAGTCTCCGTGGCAATTCCACTTGCCCCGCGTCGTCACGATCACGCACCATCAGCCCCGCAGGCGACTGCGCGTCGCGTGAACCCGGCCGGGAGGGCCGGGAACACGGCATAACGAAGACGAAACGATCATTCATCGTCCAAGGAGGGACGACGTTGATGTACCCAAAGTTCGCTTTGATGTTGTTGGCCACGTCGTTGTCGGCGTCGTCGGTGGTCCGCGGTGACGCCATTTTGGTCGAGTTCACGTCGGCACATTGCGCGCACTGCGTGGCGATGCAGCCCGTGCTGCAGCGATTGGAACGCTCCGGCGTTGCGATTCGCCACGTCGATGTCCGCGAGGAACCCGACTTGGTGCGTCGCTACGGCATCCGCCAGACGCCCACGTATCTGGTGGTCGCCGACGGCAAGGAAGTCACGCGACTGGTCGGGACGCACACGGCCGAGGAACTGATGTCGGCTTTGCGGACCAACCCGAGCGGCCCTTTGGTGGACACGCGATCCAGGCAAGAGGGCTATCCCGCCGCGCCGCCGGCCGGGGGCGATGTCGCTTCGGCCGGCTTCCGCGAGACCCCCAAAACGCGACTCGGCCCCGCCGTCGGTCGCCAACCCGAATCGCACTTGCCCGCGCTGGGTCGTACCAACAACACAGGCGTCAGCGGCGACACGGGCAGCTCGGCCGAATCGATGCCCGACCTGGGCACCGCCGACGCGATCGAACGGGCCCGCGCCGCGACGGTTCGGCTTCGGGTTCACGACGGCCACGGTTTCGGCGTGGGTACGGGGACCATCATCGACTCGCATGGCGACGAAGCCCTCGTGATGACCTGCGGTCACTTGTTCCGCGACACCCAAGGCAAAGAGAAGGTCGAAGTCGATTTGTATGTCGCCGGAGAAACCAGAACCGTGGCGGGCCAAGTCGTTGATTTTGACGCCGGCGACCGCGAC
>CAYVRC010000077.1:0-25756 GCA_964453205.1 uncultured Pirellulaceae bacterium
ATCGATCGTCGGCGGCAGCGTGCTGGTCGCTTCGACGGCGGCAGAAAATTCGCTGCTGTTCCCTACAGCATCCGTGGCGATCGCCGTGATGATGTCACCGGCTACCGTGGCTGACGCAACGGTGAGATCGAAGCTGGCCGTCCCCGATAAACCGATCGATACGCTCGTCGAACCGAGATACCGCCGTCCTTCCCCAAAACCGCTCGGATCAACGGCAGCCGACGAATAGAAATCGATTTCCAGCGTGGTCTCGGGAACGCTCTGAATCTGGCCGACGATCTTCGTCTGTCCGCCGGAGGTCGCGTTGCTGAGGACCGGGAAGTTTTGCAAGTTGTTCGGGCCGCTATCCCCATCGCCGGAATCGTTCGCCGTGGTTCCGTCGCCCGCCAGATCGATCCCCAGCGCTGTGCTGGAGTAAATCGAATTGCGGCGAATGCTGTTCCCGATGGCCGCGCCGCTGAGGCGAACGCCAATGGAATTGAAGGCGATCGCGTTGGCGGCCACCGTGCTGCTTCCACCAATCGTGTTGCCGCTCGCGTCGATGATGTCGACGCCGTAGACGTTGCCAAGCTGCAGCGTTCCGGCCGGGCCGGTGCCGATTCGATTGCCAGCCACTCGGTTGCCCGTGACGCCCGCACCCTCCAGCCGCACACCGGCCTCGGTCCGGCCGCCGATGATGTTCCGCTCCAACGAGTCGGCCGTTCCGTCGGCGTTGGTTCCGATGCGGTTACCCGAAGCGCCGTCGGTAATCGAAACGCCGATCGCGCCGCTACCGAGCAGCAGCGTGCCGGTCAGGTCGGTCCCGATCCGGTTTCCGGCCACGACGTTGCCGGTCGTTCCCACCCCGGTGATCCAGACAGCCGATGCATCGTCGGCGATCAGGTTTCCTTCACCGACATCGTCGATTCCGTCACCATCGACACCAATCACGTTGTTCTCCGGCCCATCCGGCGAGCCGCCGGACCCGATCTCGATTCCGCTGCCGCCGTTGTACAGCACGTCCGTTCCGGCAGCATTGGTTCCGATCCAGTTACCCGCGACGATGTTGCGATCCGTCCCGACGCCGTTGATATCTAAGCCTGCCGAGAGGTTCCCGGAGATCACATTGCGTTCGCTGGCGTCGGCAACGCCGTCTCCGTCGGTGCCGATGATGTTGTCTGAAGCCCCTTGCGTCGCCTGGATTCCCGCCGAGCCGTTCCCGATGGCGAACGTTCCCGTCGCGTCGACGCCGATGTGGTTGCCGGCGATCATGTTCCCGGACGTTCCAACGGCTGACAGACTCACGCCGCTGCCGGTATTCCCGCTGATCACGTTGCGGGCAGCCGGGCCGAGGAAGGTGTTTGTGACGGTCAAGGGCAGCAGCGCGCCGGAGGAACCGAGCGGTGAAGAAGCCAGGTCGCCAGCGGTCGGCGGGGGTGCGTCCACAGGCTGCAAGGCGAAAGCGTCCAGCGCGACACCGTCTTCCCGCATCGTGAACTGCACGGTGTAGGTTCCCGGCTCCGCGATGGTCCAAACGGCAGGCTGTTCCGCGCTGCCAAGCGCAGTGGATTCCAATGCGCCGCGACCACCCCACGGCTGGGTCCCGAAGTTTGCATCTTGATGCTGCGACCCTGCGTACATGTACCAGTCGGCATGGCTGCCGCCGATTCCGTCGCTCAATTCCGCGATCCGGCCGAACAGAGAATCGCTGCCACCGTCGTGCCCATCAAACCTTGTGTACAGCTGGTAGTCGCCGGGTGTGGCGATCTGGACCTGAAAGCTCAGGACAGGACCGCGGTCAAAGATGTCGCCCGAGCCGATAAAGAATCCCGTGTCGGGCAGCACTTGCATGTACTTGCCCCCTGCGGCGCCCTGGAAGCTGGCCACACCGGCATCTTCATCGGGGACGACGGTCCAGGTTTTTCCATTGACGGTGGTGCGGGACGTGAAATCTTCTGCTTGTGCCAAAATCCGCTGGTACTGCTGTGTGCCGCTACCGACGAGGCCGGAAGTGGCACCGGCGGTGATCAAGACCCCGTCGGCACCATTCGGTATCGCCGTCTGCCCGTCAGCCGCAGTCCCGATGCGATTGCCCGCGACCGCGGTAAACGTGGTGCCGGCGTCGCGGATCGTCAGGCCGTGACCAGGATTGCCCGAAATGAGATTGCTTTCCAGCTGGTCGGAGATTCCATCTGCGTTGGTCCCGATGCGAGTTCCGCGCGCCCCGTCGTGGATGAGCACACCTTGGACTCCGCTGTTGGGGACGGCAGCCGTCCCGGCAGCATTCGTGCCGATGCGGTTTCCGGCGACGATCGTTCCGTCGCTGCTCTGAATCCGTAGGCCTGCCTGCGCGTTGCCGGAGATGAGATTACCTTCCAGCGCGTCCGAAACCCCGTCGCCATCGGTTCCAATGCGAGTCTGATCGGATCCGTTCACGATCCACACGCCCAAGGAGTTGCCCAGGGACTGTGAACCGGTGACATCCGTCCCGATCCGATTTCCCGCGATCACGTTTTCGCCGGCAAGTTGAAAGGAAACTCCCACGTTGGCATTCGCAATCAAGTTGCCTTCGTTTTCATCGCCCACGCCATCCCCGTCGGTGCCGATGTAGGTCTGACTCGGTCCGTTATGAACGATGACTCCCCATGTGGAGGAACCGACGCGTCCGGTACCGGCTGCATTGGTGCCGATGAAGTTGCCCTGCACCCGGTTGCCGATGGAGCGGGAGCTGCTGATGTTCACGTTGGCGGAATTACCTGCGATCACGTTTCCCGCGCCGGCAACGTTGCCACCGACCGTGTTGTGGGCCGCCCCGGCCCCGATTCTGACACCGGCCCCGGAATTTCCCAGGTCGATCGTTCCGCTTGCGTCCGTCCCGATGTAGTTGCCCGCCACGGTGTTGTCAGTACCCAACGCGTGCTCGATGCGGACACCGTCGCGGAGGTTGCCGGAGATGATGTTGCGCTCGGCCAGGTCGGCGACTCCGTCCAAATCGGATCCGACCAGGTTTGCGTGGGCACCGCCTCCAACGTGGACTCCCTCCAACGTGTTGCCAAGCTCATCGCCGCTGTCGGGAATACCATCCGGGTCAGTCACGGAGCCCGTGATGTCGGTCCCAATGTAGTTGCCCGCCACAACGTTGTTGGTTGATTCGATCCCCCATAGCGAGACGCCGGAGAATGTCGCGCCTGCGATCACATTTCGTTCCAGCTCATCGGAAATTCCGTCGCCATCGGTACCGATCCGGTTAAAGGAAGATCTCACGACCACGTTGTCCTGGCCGTTTCCCATCACCACGGTTCCGCTGGCGTCCGTGCCGATCAGATTTCCCGCAACAACGTTTCTTTCCGTTCCCGCGTTGTCGATCGAGACACCGGCCCAACCGTTTGCGGAGATGACATTGCCTTCCAGGCTGTCCCCCGCGCCGTCGCCGTCGGTACCGATCGTGTTGTCGGTCGCCCCTGAGGCAATCTGGACTCCTTGGCGGTTGTTGGGGATTGCGGTGGTCCCGGTGATGTCTGTCCCGATGTAGTTGCCGGCAATGTGGTTGAAACGCGGCGGACCTGCGAACTGAGTCCAGATAAAGACGCCCCCGCTGGAGTTGCCCGAGATAATGTTTCGTTCCAGGGCGTCGGAAACCCCGTCGGCGTTGGTTCCGATTCGGTTGAAGCTGGCACCATCTTTGATCTCGATCCCCGTCGCGTTGTTGCCGAGATCACTTGTTCCGGTCACATCCGTTCCGATCAGGTTGCCGGCGACGACGTTGTCGGTGCTGCCTGCGCCACTAAGAAACAGTCCGGACCAGAGGTTGTTGCCGGAAATCAGATTGCCTTCGGCGGCATCCCCCACGCCGTCCCCATCCGTGCCGATCACATTATTCCAGGAGTTGCCAAGCTGAATCCCGAACCCCGTACCGCGACCGTTGGCGATCGCCTGTGTTCCGGTCACATCGGTGCCGACAAAGTTGCCTGCAATGGTCACACCCGATGAGTTGAACAGTTGGAGACCAGCGTTGATGTTTCCCGATATCACGTTCCGCTCCAGGGCGTCGGCAAACGCATTGCCGTCGGTCCCAATGCGAGCCTCTTGTACCCCGCCCGTCACCGTAATGCCGACGTTATTTTCGATCGCAGCGGTCCCGGTGGCGTTGGTACCGATTTGATTTCCGGCGATGACATTGCGATCGGTTCCCGCGCCGTTGATAAGCACGCCACGGCTGCTGTTTCCGCTGATGATATTTCTTTGCGTCGCCGAGGGATTGATTGGGCTCACGCCGATGACGTTGTCGGTCGCCGCCCCCTCGATGCGAATTCCGTCGCCCCCGTTGCCCAGCGCGGCGAGACCGTCGGCGCGAGTGCCGACGTAGTTTCCTGCCACGATGTGATCGGTCACCCCTGGACCGCTGATGTAAATCCCATGATTGCTGTTACCCGAAACGACGTTTCTTTCGGACACGTCGTGGAGTCCATTTCCATCGGTGCCGATCCTTGCCCGCTGAGAACCGTTGGTGATATGGATGCCATAGTAGGAGTTGGCAATTGCCGCCGTGCCAGCCGCGTCGGTGCCAACGAAGTTGCCAGCCACAACGACATCATTGGAGGCGAAAATACTGAGCCCCGCCTGGAAGGAACCACTGCCTGAAATCACGTTTCGTTCCAGGCCGTCACTCTTGCCGTCGCCATCGGTACCGACCCGCACACCATGGGATCCGGCGACGATACCGATCCCGCGGTGAGCGTTGCCGATCGCCGCATCGCCCGCTGCATTTGTCCCGACGAAGTTGCCAGCGAACACGGTTCCGGGCGCGTTTGTATTCCACACGCCCGAATGCCGATTGCCGGAAATGACGTTTCGTTCGGCTGCATCGCCGCTCTGATTGCCATCGGTGCCGATGCGGGAATTCGGGGCTCCGTCGATGAAAATGCCGTTGAACGCGTTTGCCAACGGAGTATCGCCAGCGACGTCAACACCGATGTAGTTGCCGGCGACCGTGTTGCCCGTTGCCGTCGCGCCGAAGATCAACAAACCGTTGCCATCGTTGCCACTGATGACGTTGCCTGCCGTAGCTGTTGAACCGCCGATCGTATTTGCGGGGGCGTTGATGATCTGCACCCCGTGCCAGCCATTGGCCGCCGGCGCCAGGCCGGTGGAGTCGGTTCCGATCAAGTTCCCGGCGACGACGATGCCTGTGGAGAAACTCCCTTCGATACTCACGCCGGAATTGGCGTTGCCGCTGATCACGTTACCGCTGCCGCCGGCGACCCCGCCGATCGTGTTGGACGGCGCGTTGACAATCCGCATGCCGTGGCGAGCATTGGGCACGGAGATCAACCCGGTAGCGTCCATGCCGATCAGGTTATTCGCAATCACGTTGGCGAAGCTCCCGACACCGCCCACATAAATGCCGTCCAACGCGTTGCCAGAAATGACGTTGGGCGTCCCGCCGGCAACGCCGATTCGGTTGCCGTGAGCGTCCGCATTGATCTCGATACCAACCGTGTTCGCGATCGGCGTCTGGCCGTCGAATCCGACACCCAGATAGTTGCCTTCGATCTCAACGTCGGTCACCGCAGAACCAAACAGGGAGATGCCGTTTCCGGTGTTCCCCGACAGGACGTTTCTCTCGGCCGCTGTCGGACCACCGATCTGCACGCCGGCCGCCACGACATGAATTCCATTCTGGCCGTTAGGCGATGCAGCTAAACCGGAAGAATCGACCCCGACCCAGTTGCCCGCGATTGTCACATTGTCGGCGCGGACATCGATGCCGTGCGTGCCGAAGCCACGAACGACAAGTCCCCGAACCACGCTGCCATTGGCAGTCGCCGACAACTCGATCCCATCCACCGCGCCCGCGTTGGAGCCGTCGAGCTCGATGATCGGCAGGCCGGCGAAATCCGGTTCCGTCCAGCCGTCAATTTGAACCGAATCCGTGATCGTCGGCAGTGCCGACAGCAGTTGGATCGTATGCGGGCCCGCGCCGGCGATATCGAATTCGATCCGATCGGGTCCGGCCGTCGCATTGGCATCGAGAATAGCCTGACGCAGCGAACCCGGTCCTGTGTCATTGGTATTCGTGACCAGATTGGGTTCTCTGCTCAATTCCAAGACGTACACGGCCCCACGCAAGTTACCCCCGGTGTCATCCCCGTTCGCACCGACCGCGAGATGAATGCCGCCGTTGCCGTTGAGATCACCGACCGATGCAACGGCACTGCCGAAAAAGTCGTATTGGTTGAGCGTGCCAGCCGGGAAGCCGAGCAGACCGTCAGTAATCTTCAAGAATTGATCGGCGGTTCCCCCGCTATTCAGATGAAAGACATAAACGGCACCCAAGTCGGGTGGAGAATCACTGTCCTGCGGCGCCCCGACGACGAGTTCATTGATGCCGTTGCCATCCAAATCGCCGACGGTCCCGACGGATCGTCCGAAAAGATCAAAGTTCGCGAGTGTCCCTGCGGAGAGTCCTCCGTGACCATCGGCAATCTTGGTGTTGGCATCGACGCTGCCGTTCGCATTGAGCATCAGGACATGAACGGCCCCGCGCAACGCCCCGCCCGTATCGTCCAATTCCGCGCCGACGGCAATATCGGTAACGCCATCAGCATTGATGTCACCGAGAGCGGTGAGCGAGCTGCCAAATCGGCCAGCGTCGTCGAGTGTTCCGGCTGGAATCCCGTTCATCCCGTCTGCAATCTTCGTCGTTGACTTCACCTCACCGGCGGAATTCAAGTGCAAGACGTAAACAGCGCCCCGGTTTGTGCCCCCCGTATCATCTCCCCCAGCCCCGACCACGATGTCAGTCAATCCGTCGCCGTCGATATCGCCGATCGTGGTGACGGACATCCCAAAGTGGTCTTCGTGGGCGAGCGTGCCAGACGCCAAACCTCCGACACCGTCTGCAATCTTTGAATTCGACTTGACCGTCCCGTCAGAATTCAACAACAAGAGATGAACAGCGCCGTGAACAACGCCAAGGGTGTTTTCGGAATCCGCGCCGACCACCAGGTCGGTGATGCCATCGCCATCGAAGTCCCCCAAAGAAGCCACCGACGTTCCAAATTTATCGCCGTTTCGAATGGCGCTCGTCGGCAGTCCACCGACACCTCGAGCAATCTTGGTGCTTGACTTGACCGATCCGTCCGCGTTGAGAAACGCGATATGAACCGCGCCTGCGCTGGTGCCGTTGGTATCATCTTCAAAAGCGCCGACCGCCATGTCGTTGATGCCATCGCCATCCAAGTCACCAATCGATGTGATCGCGCGGAACCCTAATTGATCGTTGTCTGCCAGCGTCCCTGTTGGCAGTCCTCCGACACCATCCCCGATCTTCACAAACGCACTGACTCTCAGATCGGCGGCCCATAAGACGCGTTGCTGCAACTGCTCCAGCAACGGCCGACGGCGGCTACGCCGACGTGCCTGGAGTTCGCGGTCTGATTGGCGCCGGCGCCGAGCTTTCAAAAAATCGTTCATTGAATCATCCAAGAAGGCGGGGCCACCGTGGAGGCTCTGGAAGCATGGAAAAAGCCACGCCAGACGAAGTGTCCTTCTTCAAACGGCGGCTCCGAAGTGGGTGCGTCGTCGAAGCGTCGAAAAGCGAGACGCGGTGGCAAATGATCTCGGCGATACTCCTATAGCGAGAGTCGGCCGGCGGGCCTCACTGGCAGGCTGCCTCCAAAGTCGGCAGTAGTACAATTGGGTAGTCTGAGAATCCCACCAAAAGGAATCTTAATGAATTGCGGCGGTGATTTTCCCCGCGAGGGAACAAGAATTTTAAAAAACTCCAAGATATTTCGGCTCGGTGATGGACATGCGGTGCCCATTGCCACGCCGTCATCTGGCTAACCGGCGCCCACTTCGCGGTACAGTCTCCGCGTCGACTGCGGGCGCTTTTCCAGACTGCAGTTGCAAACGAGCGTTTCCCGCGCCGCGTCCCGCAATGCGAAGAAATCACCGTGAATCGTCGATCGCCGCCCTTCGGAGACGCGGTCTTCGCCGACGACCAACACGGTCATGTCGTGGCGGGCTCGACAGATTCGATGGGTGGACTTCGGTTTCACATGTTGTCCGGCAAGGCTTGCCGAGAGCACGATCGTCACTGCAAATCGAGCACACCTGTCGGCTCCCCTTTTTTGGCCCCTGCAAGGGGTCATTCCGGCAGCGACGCGATCCGCTGTCCCAGGCCGCTGAGCGTGTCCCACATTTCCCAGACGCGGTCGATCAGCGGTCGCCAATCGCTGAATCGGAACGATTCGACCGGCTCGACGACCGGTTTCACCGGCAGCTTTTCGGCCCAACCGGCGAACCGCTCTGCCCAGGCCTGCTGCGTCGCGGTCCAGCCGACGACGTGCCGCCCGAGTTCTCCGGGCGTCAGTCGGTCGCCCGGCAAGCTGTCCGATGCCGAACGAGCCCACACGACGGAGGTCGCACGAGCCGATTCGACTTGTTTCTGAAACTGGTCGACTCGACCGGCCGCCGCGGTGCCCAAGGCGGTGATCCACTGACGCAGTTCCGCCAGTTCTTGTTCGTCGACGCGAACTTCCGCCCGGTCCACTTGTCCGGCGGTGACCGGCAGTTCGTCCAACGCGATCGAATCGAATTCGGCGCGGCTGCGGATGCAGTACGGCTTGGTCAAGATCGGCGAGTACCCCCACAACTTCAAATCACCGGCGGCGACGTCGTAGGGCATGTAGGCTTCGGTGGCCAGCGTTGCGGAGGACGACTCCGGTGCATCCGATTGTATTTCGACCGGGGCGGAGTCACGGCGGGGGGGCGACGATTTCCAGTCCGACGCGATCAAGGCGGCGATGGTTTTTTCGGGACCATTGATTTCGTCGACGAAGGGAACGTAATCGAACGGCTGCGACGATTCGTCGGACACCATCTCGGTCCCTTCGCCTTCGGCGACTTGCAACGTGACGATCATCGGCGACGATCCGACCAACGGCGAAGCGGAGGCCACGGATTTCGGACAGACGTCTAAAGGCTCGTACCGGGCAAGGGCGTCGAGTTCCCAGCGGAGTCTTTCTTCTCGGCACAGCCGGTTTTCCACGCGACGTTCTTCTTCATCGCGCAGCAACGTTTCGTCGTCAAGGGCGACGCCTCCTGGAAACGAACCGGACAGCGACCAGGGTTCGACCATCGGTTGCAGCGGGATGCCCAGCGACGCGCAGGCGGACGTGGCGAACATCGCGATCGACTGGACGAATTCGCTCGACGTGCGTGAAGGATGGTGAGGCCGCGGTGGTTCGCTTTTCAGAAAGAAGATCATGACTCCGCCCGTCGGCGATTGATCCGAATCGGCGGGCTGATCCGCTTTGGCGACGCCGGTCGATGCGACGGTCATCGCACCGCAAGCGAGAGCGACCGACGTGACGCGGCGGGCGAAACCTCGAAGCCTGGCGAAGGGGCGAATGATGTTCATGGTTTCGTCCTTGACGGTTGACTGGCGCGATCGCGGCCCGATTTCTTGGGGTCGAGCATCGCCGGTGCCAACATCACCGGCGATGCCGCCTCCATGCGGCGCGGAACGTCATCGGTCGATGGAATCCTTTCCAAAGCGTCCGACGGACTCGCCTTCGCTGTTGCCGTTCGCGGCCATCGACCTCCGTGGCGGGTGAGGTGCCCGGGGCGAACGGGTCAGCGGATCGATTCGGGTTTGATCGTTCCAGTCTGGTTGGCCGCGATTCGTCTCGGGCGGCTCAAAAAGGGGTGGGAATCGACTTACCACGAAACATCGGCGGTTTGACGCTCCGGCATTCTTTTCCGATGAAGAAAGCCGTAACGAAAGACCGCGAGCGTTCGGAATGTGCGGGCTGGGCAAACCGACCAAGGCTTGCGGGTCACTCGGCGAGGCATCACGATACCGACATCATGATTCACCGGGTCTCCACCATCGACTCTCACACCGCCGGTGAACCGACGCGGACCGTTGTCGCCGGCGGCCCCGATCTTTCCTCGGGCAGTTTGCCCGACCGACGTCGTCGACTGATTCAAGATTTCGACGACTTTCGAGCCTGCGTCGTCACCGAACCGCGGGGCAGCGATGTGCTGGTCGGCTCGTTGCTTTGCCGGCCCACCGAATCACGCTTTGTCGCCGGAGTGATTTTCTTTAACAACGTCGGAGCGTTGCAAATGTGCGGACACGGCACGATCGGCGTCGCGGTCACGCTGGCGCACTTGGGACGCATCGGAGCCGGCCGGCATTGCCTGGAAACGACGGTCGGCGACGTTTGGTTCGAACTGGAATCGGATCTGCGAAACGTCCGCCTGCAGAACGTTCCCAGCTATCGCGCGGCACGCGACGTCGCGGTGAATCTGCCCGGCGGAGAAACGGTCATCGGCGACGTGGCATGGGGCGGCAATTGGTTTTTTCTGACGCGGCACGACGCCACACCGATCGATGTCGGCAATGTCGAAGCTTTGCAAATTCGTTGCCGCGAGATCAAAACCGCGCTGCACGGCCAGGGCGTCACCGGTGACGACGGCGGCGAAATCGATCACATCGAACTTTACGGGCCGGCGAAGTCCGCCGACGCACGCAATTTCGTCTTGTGCCCGGGCAACGCTTGGGATCGTTCGCCTTGCGGCACCGGAACGAGCGCCAAGATCGCCTGCTTGGCCGCCGACGGCTTGCTGAAAGCCGGTGAAATCTGGCGGCAGGAAAGCGTCACGGGCACAGTCTTCGAAGCCAGCTACGAACCCGGCGACGAAACGACGGACCGGCCCGTCGTCGTGCCGACGATTCGCGGATCGGCCTGGATCACCGCCGAAACGACGCTGGTGTTCGATTCGGACGACCCGCTGACCCGGCGTCCCCCGTGGTGGGAGCAACGTCGTGACTGACCGAGTCGTGATCATCGGTGGCGGCATCATCGGCATTGCCGCGGCGCACTTCCTGCGGGCCGGCGGATTCGACGTCACCGTCGTCGACAAAGGCCGCATCGGGGGCGCTTGTTCGCACGGCAACTGCGGTTTGGTGTGCCCGAGCCACGTGCTGCCGCTGGCCGAACCCGGGGCGATCCGACAAACACTCAAAGCGATGCTCACGCCGGGCAGTGCGTTTCGCATCAAACCTCGTCTGGACGCCGCGCTGATTCGTTGGCTGTGGCGGTTCAGCCGGCGTTGCAATCGATCCGACATGATGAAGTCGGCCGCCGCGATACAACCCTTGTTGGTTCAGTCGCTGCGGCTGTACCAAGATTTGGTCGACCCGTCGTCGGAGGACGGGATCGAGTGTTTGTGGAAGAAACAGGGTCTGTTGTTCGCCTATCGTGACGCGGCGGCGTTGCACGCTTATCGGCCCACCAACGAATTGTTGACGGCCCATTTCGACGAACCGGCGCGGCTGATCGAAGGCCGGGCGTTGGCCGAATTCGAACCGTCACTGCGTGCGGACCTGGCCGGCGGTTGGTATTTCGAACACGACGCACACCTGCGGCCGGATCTGTTGATCCGTTCCTGGTCAGACCGACTCCGCCGGCAAGGCGTCACGATGATCGAAAACGCGTCGCTGGAGAGATTTATCCGGCAAGACGCCCGCGTGACCGGAGCGGTCCTGGCCACCGCCGACGGACCACGGAGCATTCCTGCGGACTCGGTGTTGGTCGCCACGGGTGCATGGACGCCGATGCTGTCGTCGCTGTTGAACTTCGAGATTCCGATCCAGCCGGGCAAGGGTTACAGCGTGACCGTGGACGCCCCGACGGATGCCCCGTCGATGCCGATGATCTTTCCGCAAGTTCGCGTCGCCGTGACTCCCATGGGCGATCGACTGCGTTTGGGGTCGATCATGGAGTTTGCCGGGTACGACGATTCGATTCGGCCGGAACGTTTGAAGTTGTTGACCGACGGGGCCGGGGCCTACCTGAAAGACGATCCGACGGCCGGAATCGGCAAGATCGCCGAGGGCGACCGGTGGCAAGGCTGGCGACCGATGACCTACGACAGCACGCCCGTGATCGGCCGCTGCCCGGGGTTCGAGAACGTTTTCCTTTCCGCAGGTCACAACATGCTGGGACTGAGCATGGCACCGGCGTCGGGAAAACTGGCGTCGCAGTTGATCGCCGGGGTGCCGACGGACTTGGACCCGACGCCGTACCGAGCGGAGCGGTTCGGGCGATGAGAGCGAGCGGAGCGGTTCAGGCAGTGATGACGAGCGGAGCGGTTGCAACGAGCGGAGCGGCCCCGGCGGTGATAAACTGACGCCATTGGCCGAGAGTCCCCCCCAACAGCGCCCAGGCACGACGATGACAACGCCGCTCCGGATGCAGCCGACGTTCATGATTTCATTGCCCGCCGTCCCCGATGAAGCGATGCGTGAGATTCGCCGCGCGATCAGCTCGCCGGACCTGAAAGGCCACGCGGTGGCGGCCGGACACGTCGTGGATTTCAAAGTGCCGCAGGATCAGCGACGGTTTTGGTCGCCGCACCTTTCGGCGCAGCTTTACGAGGCGGCGGGCGACACGTCCTGTGACGCCTATTGTCGGTTTTCGCCGCGGCCGGAGATCTGGACGATGTTCATGGCGATGTATTTCGCCGCGTCGTGTTTCATCTTTGCCGCCGCGATCTGGGGTTACGTCCAGTGGTTCATGGGGCTGGCCCCGTGGGCGCTCGTGGTGATTCCGATCTGCGTGATCGTCATCGCCGTGCTTCACGTCGCCAGTTTGATCGGCCAAAGCTTGAGCGCCGATCAGATGCACGATCTCCGCGCCCGCTTCGATCGAGCGATCGAGCTGGCCTTCGCACCAGAGACGCCCGCGGATGCCTCAACCGCGGATGGCTCACCGGTGATCGCTGCGGAACCGAACCGGACGACCGACGACCACCGCTCGAGCTTGGCCGGCGAGCCGTCGGCTTGACTTTCTAAGCCTCCGCCACCGCCACTTCGTTCGACTCGGCGATCGTGCGTTCCATGTCGGGAAACACGTTGCCGGCTTTGTCGTGAAAGACGCGTCCGATCAACAAGTCCGTGACGTTGCCGCGATGTTCGGGGTGCATTTTCATGAACCGACCGATGCTGAACTCTTTCGTGTAAAAGGCATGGACCAATTTGCGGACCCAGGTCACGCCTTCCTTGAACGATTCGCACCACTTGCCCAGTTGTCGGCCGCTCAAGTCATTTTTTTCGAAGCCCTCGACGACGGCATCGCCCGCTCGGACTCCCATTTCCAAGGCGAAGTAGACGCCGCTGCTGTAGACCGGATCGATGAAGCCGAACGCATCACCGATCAGGACCCAACCGTCGCCGGCGTGTCGCTTGGTCATGTAAGAAAATTCTTTGATCGTGCGAATGTCGCCGACCTGCGTCGCGTCTTCGAGTCGACGTTTCAACCCCGGACAGCATTCCAGTTCCGCCCGGAAAACGTCTTCCGGCTTGCCGCGGCCTTTCAGCATGTAGTCGTTGTCGCCGACGACGCCGATGCTGGTGATCCCGCGGGACTGAGGGATGAACCAGAACCAAGCGTCTTTGGATTCGGTCTGCAAGATGATCGTCGCGCCTTCGTTGTCGCCGGGGTCGCGTTTGGCGTCGCGAAAATAAGTCCAGATCGCGGCCTTCTTTAAATCCTCGTTCATTTCTTTCAAGCCCAACTTGTTGGCCACGAACGAATGCTGGCCCGTGGCGTCGATCAGGACGCGACAATCGATCCGACGCTGCTGCCCGGACGCGCCGCGAACCGTCACCCCGGTCGCTTTTCCGGTATCGTCGAAATGGACGTCCAGGAGGCGAGTCTGGTCATGACAATCCGCCCCGAGTTCGCCGGCGCGGTCATACAGCATCTTGTCGAATTCGCTACGCTCGACCTGCCAGGTGTCGCTGCAATCCCGATCGTCGTGGGTGCGGAAATAGAAGGGCTCGGATTCCTTGCCGTTGTGGGTGACGAATTGGACGCTTTTCTTTTTTTGCCATCCGGCCTGACGAACCCGCTCGTTCAGCCCCAGCCGTTCCAGGGGCCAATAAGTCTCCGGCATCAGCGACTCGCCGACGTGAAAACGGGGCACCGCCTCGCGTTCGATCAATAGAGTCGAATACCCGGCCTGGGCAACGACGGAGGCCGCACTGCCGCCGGCCGGACCGGCACCCACAACGATACAATCGTAACCTGTTTCCATCTTTCGACTTAACTCCGGGATTGGGAGACTTTCTTTGACGCTTGGTCTACCGTTAGCATACCGAGTTGTTAACCGCCCCGCTTTGCGGCAAACAATTCCCGCGACCGACCGAGCCTGAACCCGATGAAATCTAGTCGACGGCCCGACGTGAATCGAGACGGCCGGTCGGCGCCGTCACGAGGTCCGCTGCGATTCGAGGACGCGACGTCCCGAAAGCTCGGGCGATGGTACTTGCGCCGTCTGCAATTCGGCGTGGTCGCGTTGATTTTGCTGGCGATTCCCGCGGTCCTTCATTCGCACGCGGCGATCGAAGGCCTGATGAATCGTCCGCCTGATTGGCTGCCCGACGAGCTCCCTGAAAAACAGGTTTTCAACGAATTCATTCACCGTTTCGACGTCATCGACCTGGTGATGGCCAGCTGGGACGACGCGACCCTGGACAGTCTCCAATTGGACGCCGTCACCGAAGTGCTGCGTTTATTGACCGTCGAAGAAGGCGTCGCCACGGACGCCACGGTCGACGCCGACGACATCGCCGTGATCATGCCGGTCGGCTACGCGATCGAAGAAGCGCGGCTGATCGCCATCGCGGGCCGAGTCAACGAGATCCTGCGGGAACACCCCGACCGGTCGATCGAGAAAACGGATCCGCCGTTTCGGGCCGAAACGGCAGGGCCCGAGCCGTCCGGTTTCTTCAACCCGCACTACCCCCTGATCTGGGCGCGCAGCGGTCAAGACACGGTCGAGCGGATGATGGCCTCGCCGGCAAACTTTCCGCGTGCCGTCGCCGTCGGTCGTTTGCAAGGCGCGATCGTCGGCCCCGACGGCCGACAGACTTGCGTGCTGGTCGCGCTGACCGAAACCGGATCGGATCATCGACGTGATTTGCTAGCCGATCTTCGCGAGTTGATCGCCACGGTGATCGACATCGACGAATCGCGACGAGACGAAATCGTCTTGGTCGGCGGACCGGTCGACGGCGCGACCGTCGACCAGGCCAGCGTCGACAGCGTCCAGTTCTTCGCGCCGCTTTCGGCCGCGTTGGCGGTGCTGTTGTGTTTGTTCTGCTTGCGTTCGATTCCGCTGACGGCCGTGATCGTGGCGATCGCCGTGATCAGCGAAGGTCTGGTGATGGCAGCGGTCTATTACACCGGCACGCCGATGAACGCGGTGCTGATCGTCTTGCCGCCGTTGGTTTTCGTGCTGACGATTTCGTCGGGCATTCACCTGTCGAATTACTTTCTGGACGTGTCGCACGAATTCGCGGACCTGACGCCCGCGATGGCGGCCGGCCGCGCGATGCGGACCGGCACGACGCCTTGCTTGTTGGCGGCCGGGACGACGGTGATCGGATTGGGTTCGTTGACGTTGGTTCGCTTGGAACCGATCCGCGTGTTCGGTTTCGTCGCATCGATCGGCGTGATTTCGTCGCTGCTCCTGTTGCTGCTATGCCTGCCCGGTGCCATGGTGATCTCCGGTGCAAAGTTTCGTGACCAGTGGCAGCTCGCTCGCACCCGACGGTTTCCCCGGCTGGCGGATCAGGCCGAACGGTTGCGCGGCGTCTACCAACGATTCATCCGAAACAGTCTGCTGAGACCGTGGCCGATGATCATCGTGTTCGCGCTGATCACGACCGGCATGTCGCAAGGCTTGCCCCGCTTGGAGACATCGGTCAGCGTGCCACGGATGTTTTTGCCCAGCAGTTTTCTTCGCCAGCAACACGACTGGTTCGAGGCGAACGTCGGGGCGACGGTCAGCGGCGACCTGTTGGTGTCGTTTCCGAAAATCGCGAGTGACGGCGACGACGCAAACGTTCCGGACGATGAAGACCGCGAATTGGTCGACCCGCTGGACCAGCTTCGCATCGTCCAACAGATTCACAAAACGACGCTGGACGACCGGCGGGTCAGCAGCGTTCTTTCGGCAGCCACGTTCGTGCCGCCGGTCAGTCGGTCGCGGGGGCTGGCCGGATCGACCAGCCGGAGCGTGGCGCGGTCACTGATTCGCGACCCGGAATCCTCTCTCGGCACCCTCGGTTTCATCTCGCACGGCGACGACGACTTGGTTTGGCGTGTCAGTTTTCGGTTGCCGCAAAAAGTCGAAGCCGACTTCGGCACGGATCTGCGTCGATTACAAACCGCCGTCGCCGCGACGCTGGCCCAGACGTTGCAAAAAGTCGAGTTGGACGAGGAAGTCGCTGACGAGATCGAATTCTCGCTGACCGGCCAGGTCGCGATCGTTCAAAAGGCCCAAGAGGTCATGCTGCGTGATTTGTTCCGCAGTTTCCTGGCCGCCTTCGGCGTCGTCGCGGTCGTCATGGTGCTGGTGCTCAAGAACGTGTTGGGCGGGATCATTGCCATGATTCCGAACCTTTTTCCGACGGTCACGATATTCGGAATCATGGGTTTGATGCGTACGCCGCTGGATATCGGATCGGTGATGACGGCCAGCGTCGCACTCGGAATCGCCGTCGATGACACCGTTCACCTGCTCAGCCGATTCGGTTCCCGGCGGGCTCGCGGGCTGAGCCGACGACGCAGTGCTTTCGGGGCGCTGGATCAGTGCGGGACCGCGATGCTGCAAACGACGCTGGTGTGTGGATTATCTTTGATGGTGTATTGGTTCAGCGATTTCGTTCCCACGAGCCGTTTTTCGGTGCTGATGTTTTGTTTGCTTTCGGCCGCCCTGCTGGGCGACGTTTTTCTGTTGCCCGCGTTGATGGCCAGTCGGCTGGGCAACCTCTTGTCCCGAAGCGTCGGCGTCGATCCGGAAGCCGCGCTCACGCACGAGTCCGACAAAGACGAGCATTTGGAATGGGGCGACGAGCCGGAACACGGTGCCGAAACGTCCGATTCCACCGACACGTCGAACCGCAATGTCACCACGGAGCACCGATGAGATCGAATTCAGTAATCCGCCGTCCGCTGCGTCTGACGCGATCCGCCGGGGCGATTTTGTTTGCCCTCGCCGCGATGCTGGGCACAACGAGTCCTCCCGCGACGGCCGGGGTGGCCGGCGAAAACGTCATCTTGGTCGTCAACGCGGACTCGAAAGATTCACGCACCGTCGCGAATCACTACGCCCAGCTTCGCCAGATCCCGTCGGGCAACGTCGTCTTTTTGAAGGACGTTCCGGCCGGCTTGACCACAACCCTCGACGACTTTCGCGACAAGATACTGAAGCCGTTGTTCGCGACCATCGACGAACGCAAGCTGGCCAACCAGACTCGCGTGATCGCCTACTCGGTCGGCTTCCCCACCTCCGTGAAGGTCGACGCCCACACGTCCAAACTGACCGATCCGGATCAAAAAAAATATCAACTGCCGGTCGGATCCATCAACGGTTTGACGTATCTGTATCGCTTCGTCATGACCGACGACCCGGCTTACCTGGGTTGGACGCCCAACCTGTACGCGCGAGGCGCGTTCGAGCGAAACTTCGTGAACCCTTTCGCCGGCGAGAAGGGCGAACGTTTCGATGACGCGATGGAAAAGTTCGACGGCGACGATCCCGCCGGTGCCGCACGGATATTTAAAGAACTGGCGACCGAGTACCCGACGCTGTCGCCGGTGTGGATTCGCGCGGCCGAAGCCTTCGCGCGATCCGATGACGCTTCCTCGGCGGCCCAAAGTTTGGTGATGGCGCTGCGCGGCGGATGGAACAGCGCGACTTACATCCGTCAATCCGAAGACTTGGACGAACTGGCTGAGAATCCCGCCATCGCCAAAGCGCTCGAGCGAATCAGCGACGCGCCGATCGTGATGCAAAACCCGATCGGTTTCGGCGGCGGGCGAGGCTGGACGTCCTCGGGGCATCCGATCGCCAGCAACCAGGGCGGCATCGCGTATTTGATGTCCTGCGTTTTGGGCGTCGTTCATGAACGCGGCAGCACGGTCGAGCAGGTCGTCGAATCATTGCAGCGATCGGCCGCGGCGGATCGCACTTTTCCCGACGGCACGTTCGGCTTCAGCAAGACCGGCGACGTCCGCACGACGACGCGAATGCCGGGCGTGCCGGCGGCCCTGGGGCGTTTGCTGTGGCTGGGCAAGACGCCGGAGTTGTTCAAAACGCCGCTGCCGACAACGGCGGACGAGTTCGCCGGGCTGCTGCTCGGGACCGCGACGATGAACTTGCGAGACAAACCGTTCACGATTTTGCCCGGCGCGATTTGCGAAAGCCTGACCAGTGCCGGGGCCGCGTTCGGAACCGCTTCGCAAACCAAATGCACCGAACTGCTGCACGCCGGCGCGGCGATCACCAGCGGTGCCGTGACCGAACCTTATTCTTTGCAGTTCAAGTTCCCCGCCCCCGCCATGCAAGCGTACTATGCCGAAGGCGTCTCGGCGATCGAGGCGTTCTACCTGTCGGTGACGTCGCCTTATCAGTTGTTGATCGTCGGCGACCCGGTTTGCCAGCCTTTCGCCAAAGCGGCGACGGCCCAGGTCTCTTTTCAAACGATTCGCGGCGAAGGCTTGGAAATCGTGATCCGAAAACAAGACCCGCTGTTGCTGACCGAAAAGGTCGCCGATTCACGCATCGAGATCTTCGCCCAAGGACGGCTGGCGAGAACCACCGCCTCGACCGGCGAGATCAAGTTACGGTTGCCGGCAGACACCAGTGGAGCCCTTGATTTCCGAGTGGCGTTGATCAACGGCGGTCCGTTGGAGACGCGGATCAGCTATCCGCAAAGCGTCGACTTGGACGGCCCGCTGGAAACGCCGACGCTGGACGTGACCAGCAACGCCCAGGGCGAAGTCAAAATTCGAACCTCGGCCGAAGGAGCCGACTCGATCGGCCTGGTCCATTTGGGCGAAAGCATCGGCCGAATCGAAGGTTCCCAGGGCGAAATCATCGTGTCCCGGGCCGACCTCGGCGACGGACCGCTGCGAATCCGAGCGATCGCCAAACACGGCGAAACGGAAATTCAAAGCGAAGCGGCTATCGAACCGTGAAATCATCAGCGGCCACCACCGGTCCGTCCGGTAAGCCTTCGGGCATCGGTCGGCGGCGCCGCTCAGGTTTCGAACAGCGTCGTTTCCTCTTTGACGACCTTTTTTTGCCGACTTTTGGCGGGTGATCGGGTGTCGCGATCATTCAGCTTCTTGCCGTCGGCGGTCGTCGGTGCGCTGGACTTCGGATCGGCCGAACCGACCAGCGGATCGCCGATCGCCGTCGCTTTCAGTCGCTCGTTTCCGCGGGCGGCGTAGTCCTCGGACAATTCCAACGCGATCGGTTCGCGGCCGAGTTTCTTGGCGACCACGGCCGTCGTCGCGCTTCCCGAAAACGGGTCCATGACCTTGTCGCCCGGGCGGCTGCACGTGCGAATGATGCGTCCCAGCAATTGCTCGGGCATCTGACAACCGTGGAACCCGGCGCGTTCCTTGAACGTGCCCGCCACGCGGGGGAAATACCACGTGTCCTCATCCTCCCGGAAACCTTCGGCCAAATCCTGCGGTCGCAAGATCCACGTGTCGTCGGGCAAACGGCCTTTCGGGTTCGCGCGTTTGTCACCGTAAACCAATTGGCGAGCCGACGGGACGCGGACCTCGGGATCGTCGCGGTTGAAGACGAAATCGTCGGGGTCCTTGACGAAGTAAAACAGGTGCGCGTGCGAACGCGTGAACTTCTGTTTGCAATTCACGCCAAAGGTGTAGTACCAGATGACCCAGTTGCGAGTATGAAAGCCGAGCTTTTGAGATTCGACCTTCAACTCCGCCGCGTATTCGTCACCGATCGCCAGCCAAAACGTCCCGCCGGGCTTCAACACCCGATGCACTTCGCTGATCCATCGGTTCGACCACGACAGATAATCGTTGCCGTCCAGCTTGTCTCGGTAGACGTCGTAGTCGTAACCGATGTTGAACGGCGGGTCGGCAAAGACCAAGTCCATGCTGTCGGCCTCGATCCGTCGCATCAATTCGATGCAATCACCTTGATGAATGATGCCCGTTTTCAGGGTGTCCGTTTGCATGTTGATTCAGTTTCAGATTTGTCGGTGGCCGAACGGGGTGAAAGGGCCACGACAAAGGCCCGACCTGATGACGGCCGGGCCTTTGATCGCAAGATCACTTGATCCGTTCGAGCGTGGATCAGCTACAGCCCATGCTGTTGCCACAGTTGTGACACAGATAACAGTTGCCGTTTCGGACCGTGATGGAACCACAGTTGTCACAACCCGGCGCGTCGCTCTGGAACCGAGCGAACTGATCCGTTTGGCCACCCAACGAATCCGAGGGCGGCGTGAACGCGTCGTAGTCGGTGTCAACAGGCGATCGGCCCGAACCGTTGGCGACGTCGTATCCCCCCAGGTCGGGCGCGGCCGAACCGTTGCCGTTTTTGCCCGCGCCGTTGCCGTGCGCACCGTTGGGGGCGGCTCCGTTTTTAGGCTTCGCGACGCCCGCACCGCCGGTCAAGTGACCGAAGTTCTGCAACAGCGTGGCACGTTCGGCCAACGCGACGGCCGCTCCGGCATCGGCACGCAGTTCCTGCATCACGCTGCTGATCGGACCGTCGACCGGACCGTTGCCATCGCTACCGCCGGGATTGGTGCTGCCCAGCGGAACGTTTTGGTTTCCCTCGCCGCTCATGAAAGTCAGGCCCAACCAACGAGCGATGTAGTCGACGACGCTCTTGGCCATCCGGATGTCCTTGTTGGACGTGTGGCCCATCGGTTCGAAACGGGTGTGGCTGAACTTGTTGACCAACACTTCCAAGGGAACGCCGTATTGCAGGGCGATCGAGAGCGCGGTGCCGAAGCTGTCCATGATGCCGCCGATCGTCGACCCCTCCTTGGCCATCGTGATGAAGATTTCACCCGGGCGGCCGTCCGGATACAAACCGACACACAAGTAGCCTTCGTGACCAGAAATGCTGAACTTGTGCGTCAAGCTCTGACGCGTGTCGGTCAGACGTTCGCGACGCGGCTTGAAGACCACCTTTTCGACGGTCTTGGTGACGACCTTGGCCTTGGCCGACGAATCGCCTTCCTCACTGGTCGTGTTCAGCGGTTGCGACTGCTTGCTGCCGTCGCGGTAAATCGCGATCGCTTTCAAGCCGAGTTCCCAGCCCCACAGATACGCATCGGCGATGTCCTGTGGCGTCACGTCGGTGGGCATGTTCACGGTCTTGCTGATCGCACCGGACAAGAACGGCTGGGCGGCGGCCATCATCGTGACATGAGCACGCCAGTTGATGCTGCGGACACCGTTGGCCGCCTTGAACGCACAATCGAACACGGGCAGGTGCTCGGATTGCAATTCCGGCGCGCCCTCGATCGTGTCGTTCTCGTCGATGTATTTCAGGATCGCGTCGATTTGCGGCTGCGTATAGCCCAGCTTCTGCAAGCCCAACTTGACCGTCTGGTTGACGATCTTCAACGTGCCGCCGCCGGCCAGTTGCTTGTACTTGACCAACGCGATGTCCGGTTCGATGCCCGTCGTGTCGCAGTCCATCATGAAGCTGATCGTGCCGGTCGGTGCCAGCACGGTCGCTTGGGCGTTGCGGAAACCGTAACGCTCGCCGATCTCGCAAACCTCGTCCCACAGCCTGACGGCCGCCGCCTTGAGCGCCGCCGGCCCCGCGTCGCTGATCTCTTGACAGGCTTCGCGGTGCATCCGCATCACGCCCAACATCGGCTTTTCGTTGTCCGCGTAGCCGTCGAAAGGCCCGACCACGCCGGCCAGTTCGGCGCTGGTCCGGTTGGCCTCTCCGTGCAAAAGGGCCGTCAATGATCCGCACAAACCACGCGCCGCATCGGAGTCGTAAGGATATCCCATCGACATCGCGACGCTGCCCAAGTTCGAATAGCCCAAACCGAGCGGACGATAACGATGGCTGTTCCGCGCGATCGGCTCGGTCGGATAACTGGCGTGATCGACCAAGATTTCCTGCGCGATGAAGAACAACCGCGACGCGGCACGGAATCGTTCGACGTCGAACGTGCCGTCACGCCCGACGAACTTCATCAGGTTAATGCTGGACAGGTTGCACGCCGTGTCGTCCAGGAACATGTACTCGCTGCAAGGGTTGCTGGCGTTGATCGCGCCGCTGACCGGGCAGGTGTGCCACTTGTTGATCGTCGTGTCGTACTGCACGCCGGGGTCGCCACAGTGCCAAGCACACTCGGCCATCTTGTTGAGCAGTTCCTTGGCGTCGTACGACGGCGCGGGCACGTCGGGCTTGTCGGTGATCCAACGGGTGTGCCACTCGCCACCGACGCGTACCGTTTCCATGAAATCATCGGTCAGACGCACCGACAAGTTGGCGTTTTGGAAACACACGCTGCCGTAAGCTTCGCCGTTGAAATTGCTTTCGTAACCTTGGCGGATCAGCGCGTGAGCCTTCTTTTCCTCGTTCCACTTGCACTCGATGAACTCCAGCACGTCGGGGTGCCAGACCTTCAACGATTGCATCTTGGCGGCGCGACGGGTCTTTCCGCCACTCTTGACCACGCCGGCGATCGAGTCGTAGACACGCATGAAGGACAACGGACCCGAGGGCGTCCCGCCGCCGGAGAGCTTTTCACGTTGGCTGCGGATCGTCGAAAGGTCGGTGCCCGTGCCGCTGCCGAATTTGAACAACATCGCTTCGCTGCAAGCCAGCCTCATGATGTCTTCCATGTTGTCATCCACGCTTTGGATGAAACACGCCGAGCCTTGGGGGTACTCGTAGGGGTTTTCCGGCTGCGCCGTGGTGCCCTCGGTGCGGTCCCAATGCCAGTTGCACTTCGACCCCGTGACGTCGTACTGCGTGTGCAGGCCGACGTTGAACCACACCGGGCTGTTGAACGCGCCGTGCTGATGCAGGCACAACCAAGTCAAATCGCGGTAAAAACGATCGCCGTCCTCGGGCGTGTCGAAGTAACCGTCGGCCAAACCCCAGTCGGTGATCGTTCGCGTCACCCGGTGGATCAATTGCCGGACGCTCCGCTCGCGTTCATCACCCTTGGTCGGGTCACCGTAGAAATACTTCGAAACGACCACGTTGGTCGCCAGCTGGCTCCACTTGGCCGGAATTTCGCAGTCGTTCTGTTCGAACAAAGCCTTGCCGGATTCGTCCTTGATCGACGCGCTGCGGAGTTCCCAGTCCGCGGTCTCGAACGGCGTCGCGTCGTTCTGCGGGCAGAACACCGGATCGATCTTCAGCCCCGCTCGGTCGCCGCGAAGCTCCCGGCCGAATTTCTCTCGGGCGTAAGCGACGCCGTGCTCCGAATTGACCTTCTCAAAGGCCGGGTCGGCAACGGTTGAATCAGAGCGGTCCGCGAGGACGGACGAGGGCAGAACAGTAGCCATGACTTAAAGACTCCTTAAGGTCGTCCATGGACGATGCCGGACTGCAAGTGCGCACGCGTTCCTCGCGTAACACTCCGGCACGGTCGTATCGAAACGTTGAAAAATACACATGTCCACCCGAGCCCCAGTTTCCCGATCAAAATTCGCCTAATCGGCAATGACAGCACTACCCGTAGTGTCAAACAGCCCTGACAGGCACTAGATGTGGGTCGACGGTGGGAATCTTAGAGATCCCCGGCCCTCTGTCAATAAAAAACGTCAGCCACATCCAAATCGTTTTCTGATAACACTTTGCGCCGAATGGATCCGCGACGCTGTCTGTTCACGGACTCGGCCCCGATCGCCGTAAAACCAAGCCTCATGAAGGTTTACAGAAATTTGCTAGCAAATTCAAACAAGCCGTGGAAAACTTGTCAATTAATCCGAATTTCCCGAGTCACTTTGGCAATACCGGCCGCCCCAAACCGTGCCACTGACGCAGGTTCTCCAAACGCCTTATCTTGACTATCCAAGCTCGTCCGGGCGAAAAGTTCTCGATCCACGGTGAAAACCCGCCCCTCGGTACGCAAAGCCGCTGTTTCGCCGACTAGGATTCAGGGTCGAGGGCGGTCAAACCGCGATCGGTCCTTCGTCGATACGTCGACCGTCTCCGACTTTCCTTGCTGTTTGTTGCCCCGAAACGTCCCGTCACCCGGCCCCCCGCCCCCGGCTTCGTACTGCCCATGACCCGCGTGCTGCTGACGGCTTTCGAGCCTTACGACCGCTGGACGGACAACGCGAGTTGGAGTGCGCTGGTGGATTTGACGAACTGGTATGACGGCCCGGCCGAACTGACGACGCGTCGGTATCCCGTCGAACTGACCGGGATGAGCGAGAAACTGCGAGAAGATTTGCATCAAGGTTTCGACTTGGCGATTCATTTGGGGCAGTCCCCGGGATCGACGCAGGTCAAGTTGGAAGCGGTCGGGCTGAACCTTCGCAGCGACGGCACCGCGTTGATCGACCAAGCCCCGGAGGCGTATCGATGCCCGCTGAGCCTGGAACCGATCGCCCGATCGCTCACCGACGCGGGAATCCCGGCCAAGGTGTCTCATCACGCGGGCACCTACCTGTGCAACGCCGCTTTGTACCTCAGCCAGCACTACGCCCAAGCGTTCGGGATGCCCACGAAAAGTCTGTTCGTCCATCTGCCGCTGACGCCGGCCCAGGCCGCCAAGGACGGTCAGGGGTTGGCCAGCATGAGTCCACAGATGTCGGCCGCCGCGGTCGCGATGACGGTCGCCGCCCTGACCCGTTATCCGGTCGTTTAGCAAGGGCGACGTCGATCGGCTGAAGACCAAAACCGAAAAATCATCGTTCCGGTGTAAAGATATGCCGGTCGTCGGGCCGATACCGGTTGTGACGAGCGCCGCGGATTTTTGTCCGCGGGGTGTTTCACACAATTCAGATTGACTAACCCAGCCAATCCGCGAAGGCGAGAATCGATGAGCCGCATCTCGAAAACCCGACGAACCTCGATCGGTTCCGTTTTGACTTTGGTAGCCGGTGGTTGCTTGTTCGGCCTGATTTTGGCCGGCTCGACCGGGTGCCAATCGTCGATCAACGGTCAAACCTTGCCCAGCCCTTACTACCTGGAAGACGACGTGCAGTACTTCCCGGCGGGTCCGGAATTCAAGTTGGCTCGCGAAGCGACGGCCCTGCAAGCCGCCCGCGCCGAGGAAAAACTCAACCGCGGCCGTTAAGCTGACGCGGGCCAGCCGGTATGCTGGCGACATGAATATCGCCCAACCTTTCTATCGTCCGGTGATCGCCGGATGCATCGCGTCCGTCTTGATCGTGGCCGGTTGCGGCCGCACGGCCACCGAGCCGCCTACCGCATCGGCGACCAACGGGGCGGCGACCAGCGGAACAGCGGGGTCTGGGACAACAAATTCAGGAACAACCGGTTCGGGGACCACGGGGTCCGCCGTGAAAGGGCCGGTCACCCTGCAGATCACGATCGACGACGAAACACGGACCGTCATCGTCGACGACGTCGCCGACGGCACGACACTCGGCGACTTGATGCGTACCACCCGGGGCGTCGACACGGTCATCACCGGCAGCGGAGAAATGTCCTTCCTCGACAGTTTGGCCGGCCGAGCGACTTCATCCGACTCCGGCTGGACGTATCGAGTCGACGGCGAATTCGGCGAGCGAGGCATCGGCAGCGTCAAGCTTCACCCGCCGACCACGGTGACCTGGAAGTTCGGCGGCTGGGACGACCCCGAATAGCCGTCCAAACTTGGCGGGCCGTCCAAACTTGGCGCGACGAATCCGCTCAGGAAATCCGCGCGACGTCTTCCAGCCAGTGTTTGACTTTTTCGACCGTC
>CAYVRC010000078.1:0-25661 GCA_964453205.1 uncultured Pirellulaceae bacterium
CGCGTGAACCGTGTGCGAACGCACGACGGCTGATCGTAACGAAGGGCACCTGGCGACCTGCTTCGAGTTCGACCGGCAGGGCGAGACTTGTCGCCGACGCCGACAAAACCGACGCGTCGCTTTTCTTTCGTGACCGCGTCCGGCCCGGCCGTCTGAGCGCGTACAATGGTGGACATGGAAAGCGTCGTGGGAGCAAATGGGGCCACTCAAGGTTTTAGCCCCGATTCATTCGCCGGCGTGCTGATCTTGGAAGGTTTCATCGCTTGCCAACGGTTTTTCAGCACTAAAGTGGCTCTGCCTACCTTGGAAGGATGCAGACCGCGCAGCGACCAACTCTGCGTCCAACTCGTCCGCTTTTTTCGACCCGCGACTTCAGTCCGCAGTCATGCCCAGCGGATTTTCGCGGGCACACAGCCAGCGCTGGCCCGTGCGGATCGCCTCCTGCGCCAGACTCTCCGGCGTCCCGGCAGCCCGCTTGAAGACGCGGCCGAACTTGTTGACCACGTCGCACCATGCGTTCGCGTCCAAGCCGATCCGGCTCAGGATCGGAGCAAGGTGGCTGGGTATCGAACCGACCTTGTCCTTGGCCAACTGCCGGCCCGTCCAATCGAGCAGTTCCAAGTACCGCAGTAGCGACACACCCAGAAAACCTTTCGAACTGGCCCGGCGACCCCCAGCGTCGACGCAAGCTCCGACCGGATCGTCTTTTTCGTTGATCTCGATCGGACTCATCCAGCCACTCTTGTGACGCCTGCGACTGCGTTCCCATTCATGAGTGCTCGGGCGCGTGCGGTCTCCTCGCTCGGCCAAGTCATCGAGGCGGTCTTTTGCGCCGGTGAACTCGCTCTGCTCGGGAGTTTCAGCGATCGCCGCACGCACGGGGTTCAGGTCCACGTACGCCGCACAGGCCAGCAGGCTGGCTTCGTCCAGCAAGACTTGCAGCTTGTAGCGACCTTCCCAGAACCGCCCCGTACATTCGTCTTCCCGGTTGGCCCGCCGAGCAATGTTCTCGGCGGTGCAGCCCATCCACCAACTGACGTCTGACAAACGCTTGCGACGCTCGGCCAGCACATCAGGCTGACCCGCGATCATATCGATCTCGGGCTTCGACGGTGTTTCGGGGGAACCATCTTGTTTGCGTCGTTGCGGAAACAGTCTCAGCCACCGCCGGGCGACTTCTTCATCGCTTCATTGCTGCACAATATCGGGACGGCTGCGGAGGACCACATGAAGGTGAATCAACAGCACGGTGTAGGTCAGGCAATCGATCCCAAACACACCGGCGAGGAACTCGAGCCTGCCGCGAATCCACTCGCGACGATGCTCGAAATTTTGTCCCGTGAATTGGTCTTCGCCGCACAAAAAGGCCCGCCGAACACACCGTTGAACGGCGTGAAACACCTGAACCTGCGTCGGATCCGAAACTTCGTAGCGTGGTTTTCTGGGCATGAGCGTATTGCGTTGTGCGGGAGGGAAAAAAATGGCGCGAGCCGTCACTCGCTATTGACAATTCCTAAGGCAGCCGATGGCCCCTTTAGTTCCTCTGGAGTCTTGCAACAACATCAATAGCTCGACCGACGACAAGATGCATCATTTTGTCCAAAGAACTGGTGGTGTAGCCCCTTCCGCCTCGCCGTCGCGTCGGCCTGACACAGGCCCCGCCCAGGCCGACGCGACGGCGGGGTGGGAGGGGCGGCCCCATTCTGCTGAGCCCGAACCGAGGTCGACCCCCCCTCGCTCCTGCATCTCGCTCACCTACTTTTGACCCACGAATTCAGCGGATCAGCCCACGATTATAAGTTACTATGAACGCTACGGTGTCTCCCTTTCGCCTTTGAAGATGCTCTGTTTGGTCGAAATTTGGCCAGTCCTGAAGCAGGGGCGGTTCGGATTGTTTCAAGGGCCGCGGGCGCGTTGGCGTCCGGTTCGCGTGAACCGTGTGCGAACGCACGACGGCTGATCGTAACGAAGGGCACCTGGCGGCCTGCTTCGCGTTCGACCGGCCGGGCGAGACTTGACGCCGACGCCGACTCCGACGCCGACGAAACCGACGCGTCGCTTTTCTTTCGCGACCGCGTCCGGCCCGGCCGCCTGAGCGCGTAGAATGGTGGGCATGGAAAGCGTCGCGGCGGACACGGCCGCAGCTTCCTTGATCACGTCACGCCGAACCGGCAACGGGTCGTTCATCCGTCCGTTTGGTGCAACAAAGGAGAAAAGTCAGTCATGAATCAAGATCAACCGCAAGACGGCAAACCGTCACGTCGCAGCGCCCTGGCCACCGCCGCGGCGGGCACCGCCGCGACCCTGTTTGCCCCGGCGATCGTCCGCGGCCGGAACCTGAACGATCGCATCCGCGTCGTCACCGTCGGCCTGGGCGGTCGGTCCAATGCCCACGGCGGCAGCTTGGTGACGATGGAAAAAGACTCCACGGCGAATGTCGAATTCGCCGGCGTTTGTGATTGCAGCGAAACCGTCCTCCGGTCGGCCCAGCTGGCATGGAGCGAACGGTGCGGCCATGCCGTCCAAGCCTACGACGACATGCGGCGGGTCTTCGATGATCCGTCGATCGACGCCGTGACGTTTGCGACGCCGAATCACTGGCACTCGTTGGGCGTCATTCTGGCCTGCCAGGCCGGCAAAGACGCCTACGTCGAAAAGCCCGGGTCGCACAACATCTTCGAGGGCCGAAAAATGGTCGAAGCGGCTCGCAAATACGACCGCGTCGTCCAGCACGGTACCCAATGTCGATCGTCCAAAAACATCGTCGAAGGCATCCGGAAGTTGCACGACGGAATCATCGGCGATGTCTACTTCGCGCGGGGGATCGCCTACAAAATTCGCGGCGATTTGGGTCAGCATGCCCCGCGACCTGTTCCGGACGGTTTGGACTGGGACGCCTGGTGCGGCCCGGCACCGGTCAACGAGTTCAGCAATTTTCAACAACGACGTTGGCACTGGATCTGGGACTACGGCAACGGTGAAATCGGCAACCAAGGCGTCCATCAGATGGACATCTTGCGGTGGGGACTGAAATTGGATTCTCACCCCCAAACGATCTCGTCGATCGGCACGAATTACATGCAAGAGAAGGTTCACAACAGCAGCGCGGAAACACCAGGCGTTCTGTCGACCTCGATGAAATGGGACGACGGCAAGATGCTGGAGTTCGCGGTCCGCGATTGGTACACGAACGCGGAAGCCGGATTCCGGGACGAGTACCCCTTCGTCCAAAAAGACTTTCCCGTCGGTGCGATCTTCCTGGGAACCGAAGGCACCATGATCTTTCCGGACTACTCCAGCTACTACACGTTCTTGGGCCGCGATCGGACACCCGGCCCCAGTGCCTCGGAGCCGGGGAGCCCGATTTCCGACCTGCCGCACTTTCAAAACTGGGTCGCCGCGATGCGATCGCGTGACCGGAACGATTTGTCGGCCGAGATTTTACAAGGCCACATGTCCTCGGCGCTTTGCCATCTGGCCAACATCGCTTATCGTGTCGACCGGACGGTCAAATTCGATTCCGACAGCGAAACGTTCGTCGATGACTCTCAGGCGGATGCCTTTTTGACACGACCCCAGCGCGGCAAGTACTCCGTCCCCAAGGCAGTTTGATGTTCACTCGATTGATAAAAGACGGACTGATCTGTTGCCTCGGCCTGCTAGGCGTCGTCTCGGGATCACTTGCGCTCGCCGACGATGCCAAACCTCGTCCCAACGTCGTTGTGATCATGGCCGACGACATCGGGGTGGAGTGCCTGTCGTGTTACGGCAGCAAAATTTACGAGACGCCCAACATCGACCGCTTGGCGGCTTCGGGCATGCGTTTCGAGAACGCGCATGCTCAACCGATCTGCACACCGTCGCGGGTGCAATTGATGACCGGACAATACAACAATCGAAACTACATTCGTTTCGGCCTGTTGGACCCGGCGGCGACCACGTTCGGCAACGCTCTCCGCAGTGACGGATACGACACATGCATTGCCGGAAAATGGCAATTGGATGGCGGTTTCGACGCACCGCGACGATTCGGTTTTGACCGTTATTGCTTGTGGCAGTTGACCCGTCGGCCCAGTCGCTATCCCAACCCCGGATTGGAAATCGACGGTAAGGAGGTGGACTTCAAAGAAGGCCAATTCGGACCCGACGTCGTGACCGATTACATCAACGACTTTTTGGCCGAACCCAGAGACAAGCCTTTCTTCGTCTACTACCCGATGATCGCGCCTCATTGGCCTTTCGTGCCGACACCCGATCACCCGGATTGGGATCCGACGATGTGGCGGGATCTGGAAAAGGAACCGAACTACCCCAAGAAGAACGAGTATTGGGATGCGATGGTTCGACACACGGACAAAATGGTCGGCAAGGTGCTCGATCAGTTGGAAACGCTGAATTTGCGAGAGAACACCTTGGTGATCTGGACGGGCGACAATGGCACTTTCACCGGCATCACTTCGCCGTTTCGTGGCCGTCAGGTCACCGGCGGCAAAGGCTCCCCGAAGGACAACGGCACCCATGTCGGCTTCGTCGCCAGTCTGCCCGGGGTCATCCCGCCGGCGTCGACCTCGGAGGAATTGGTCGATTTCACGGACGTCTTTCCGACCCTCTTGGACGTTGCGGGCGTCAAAGCGTCCGGCCGTCCGATTCTCGACGGGACGAGCCTGTTTCCGACCTTTACCGGCCGGCCGCGAGACAAGTCCAGCATCTATTGTTGGTATCACCGCAACGGGGTCCGTCACGAAGCCAGCGAGCACGTCCGCAACGCGCGTTTCAAGCTGTACAGCGATGGTCGCTTTTTCGATGTTCGATCGGATCCCGATGAACGTCATGACTTGGCGGGGGCTGGTGTTCCCGAATCGGCACGGCAAGACTTTGAAAGCTTGCAAAGCGATTTGGATCGACACCGAGAGGTCACTGCCGCGTCGGATCCGTTGCAAATCATGAAACAGAAGACCTACAAATAAAAAGTCCATGAAATCAAACATCTTTCGCGGTTGCATCCCCGCCTTGATGACGCCCGCTGACGCACAGCGACGGCCCGACTTCTACGCCTTGGTGGCGAAGGCAAAGGATCTGATGGCGGTGGGGATGAACTCGGTCGTGTACTGCGGTTCGATGGGAGATTGGCCGCTGTTGACCGATGCCCAACGTCAAGAAGGAGTCAGTCGTCTGGTCGATGCGGGAGTCCCCGTCATCGTCGGCACCGGTGCCCAAAACACCGCGATCGCCGCGGACCATGCGGCACACGCGCAAGCGGTCGGTGCCCACGGCTTGATGGTGATTCCCCGCGTCTTGTCCCGCGGCACGTCCGCCGCGGCCCAACGCGGTCACTTCGCCCGCGTGCTCGGTGCCGCACCTGATCTGCCGAGTGTGATCTACAACAGTCCGTACTACGGTTTCGAAACCAAGGCCGATTTGTTCTTTGATCTGAGGTCCGAGTTCGCCAACTTGGTCGGATTCAAGGAATTCGGCGGGCGGGATTCACTCAGCTATGCCGCCGAACACATCACCCACGCCGACGATCGTGTCTTGCTGATGGCCGGCGTCGACACCCAAGTTCATCACGGGTTCGTCCGTTGCGGTGCGGTCGGCGCGATCACCGGCATCGGGAATTGCTTGCCCAAAGAAGTGTTGCACTTGGTTTCGCTGTGCGAGAAAGCTGCCGCGGGGGACGCCGCGGCGAACCGCCGGGCGATAGAACTGAGCGACGCGTTGGCCGTGCTGTCCGGCTTCGACGAGGGCCCCGACTTGGTGCTGTATTACAAGTACTTGTTGGTCCTGCTCGGCGAAAGCGAATACCAGCTTCACTTCAACGAGACCGATGCGCTTTCGCCGAGCCAGCGAACGTACGCGGAAACTCAACTGCAGCGGTTTCAAGCCTGGTGGAACGCTTGGGAAGGCAAACCGGATCGTTTTTCGGGCGACCACGACTCGTTGCCGGATGAATACCCGACAGAAATATCGGCGTCGGAAGCTTAACTGACACGGAAGACCAGTGTTGACCGCCGGCCGGTTGTCCGACTCCCCGAGCCGGCCGGGCAAGTCGGCGGTACCGGGGACCGGTCGCCGGTTACTCGGTTTCGCTCGACTTCGCCGACAGCAAGACGATCAGCTCGCGGCAGAACGCGGGCAAGTCATCGGGTCGCCGGCTGCTGACGTGATGACGGTCGACGACGACTTCGGCGTCTTCGTAAACGGCCCCCGCATTGACCAGATCGTCCTTGATGCCGGGTGATCCGGTCACGTGAACGTCGCGATAGACTCCGGCGGAAATCGGAATCCAACCGCCGTGACAAATCGCCGCGATCGGTTTCTTGGCATCGTCAAAGGCTTTGACCAAATCGAGAACGTTGCGGTCACGCCGAAGCTTGTCGGGCATGAATCCCCCCGGGACGACCAAGCCGTCAAAATCGTCGGCCTTCATTTCGTCGATCGCGGCATCGCTGACGCAGGGATAGCCGTTTTTGCCGTTGTAATGCTGATCGGCTTTCGGGCCGGCGAGCGTCACTTCCGCACCGGCCTCCTCCAGGCGTAGTTTCGGGTACCAAAGCTCCAAGTCTTCGTAGATCTCGCCGACCAGGATCAAAACCTTGCAGCCGCGGAGTGGCATTTGTTCAAGCGTCATGAGGGCTTTTTCCTTTCGTGGGGTTAAAATACCGATGATAGGCCCTGCACCGATGCAACCAAGCCGGGGTAAAACGACAGCGGAGCGGCTAAGATAATAGCTGTGGTTCTTCCCCCGGATCGACAACGCGATGAAAGCCGACTTGTTTCCCACCTTGCGTCGAATCAGCGGCCCGGCTGTTGTGGCCGTGCTGGTGACCTGTGCTGCCGTGAATTTGCCGTCGCGTGCCGCGGAAACGGCGGATCCGGCAACGTGGACGCGCCCGTTGGAGCCGTTCTTGCGGTCGCACTGCGCCGATTGTCACGGCGACGGCGCGGACGAGGGCGGATTTTCTTTTGACGATCTGAAAATCGACCTATCGAATGCGGAGACGTTCGCGGTGTGGGAGCGAGTTTTTGATCGCGTCGAAAAACGGGAGATGCCACCCGAGGAAGTCGAGCAGCCCGGTGACGACGAACGCAGTGATTTCATCGGTCACTTGACGGGGCCGTTGACCGATGCCCATGAGGAAACGAAAAGCACCGTCCTCCGCAGGTTGAATCGAGCGGAATACGAGAACACGTTGAACGACCTGTTCGGGACGCATTTGAATTTGCAATCGCTGCTTCCCGAAGACGGTCGCTCCGGCGAGTTCGATAACATCGGCCGCACCTTGGGGGTCTCGATGGTGCATCTGCAGCAATACATCGAGGCCATTGATCTGGTTTTGGACGCTTCGATAGCCAAACGAAACGAAGCACCGGAGCCGGACAGAATCAACGCGAACTACGCCGATTCCCGAGAAGGCCAACGATTCCTCGGCGATGTTTGGAAGCAATTGAACGACGGAGCCGTTGTCTTTTACCAAGACTTTGGCTACCCCACGGGGATGCTGCGTGACACCGGCGTCGATCGTGCCGGGCGGTACAAGATTCGCATCACCGGATACGCCCACCAATCCGAGCGACCCATCACTTTCTTCGTCGGCGGGAGCAACTTTCAGCCGGGCAGCGATAAACCGACCTACGGATACTTTGAACTTCCGCCGGGTCCGCCGTCGACGATCGAATTCGAAGCGTGGGTCGACCGGCGTTTCATGATCACGGTCACGCCCTGGGGCTTGGACACGAAGGGCTACAACATCCGCAAGGACGGAGTGGACGGCTACACCGGCCCCGGTTTGGCCATCAACCGTATCGAATTGGAAGGCCCGCTGATCGATCAGTTTCCGTCAAGAGGACACGAGTTACTGTTTCAGGGGATCGATCGAGTGGAAATCGAACCGGACAACCCGCGTCTGAAAGAACGCAAATCCTACGTCGGCGAATTCGAGATCCGGTCGAACGATCCCGTCGGCGACGCGCGGCGGGTGCTGCGGCGGATTGCCACCAAAGCTTTTCGTGGCGAAGTCTCCGAGGATCAGTTGGTTCCTTACGTGCGTCTGTTCGAAAGCCAAAGGGATATCGGAGCTTCCGTCGAGGAAGCTCTACGAACGGCGACTTCGGCGATTTTTTGCGCACCCGATTTCCTTTATTTCCAAGAACGCGACGGACGACTCACTGACGACGCGTTGGCGACGCGATTGTCTTATTTCTTGACCCGCACGACGCCCGACGACGAACTGATCGCCGTCGCCCGGCAAGGTCGACTGACCGACGGATCACCGACGCTGTTGCGACAAACGCGGCGACTGATCGGCGGCGAACGGTTCCCGCGTTTCGTGAACGATTTCACCGACGCTTGGTTGAATCTCAGAGACATCCATTTCACCAGCCCGGATCAACAGCTGTTCCCGGAATACGACCGTTTTTTGGAAGACTCGATGATCGCCGAGACGCGTGCGTTTTTCTCGCACGTCGTCCAGCAAAACTTGTCGACGCGACAATTCATCGATGCCGACTTTGCGATGCTGAACAATCGCTTGGCCTTGCACTACGGCATCGACGGGGTCGAGGGCCCCGAGATTCGCGCGGTCCAGATCCCCAAGGCCGCCCTGCGGGGTGAATTGCTGACCCAGGCCAGCGTCTTGAAAGTGTCCGCCAACGGAACCAATACGTCGCCGGTCGTTCGTGGCGTCTACGTGACCGAGCGGCTGATCGGCCAGACCCCATCACCGCCGCCGCCGGGAGTACCCGGTGTTGAACCTGACATTCGTGGTGCTTCGACACTTCGTGATCTGCTGGATAAGCATCGCAACCTGGAATCGTGTCGGAGTTGTCATCAGTTGATCGATCCTCCCGGTTTTGCGCTCGAGTGCTTCAATCCCATCGGCGGATATCGTGACCGGTACCGAAGCCTCGGCGAGGGAGAAAAGTTGAACAAAGAAATCGGCGGCCGAAAGGTACGATACCGACTCGGCCCGCCGGTCGACGCGAGCGGACAACTGGCTGACGGTGGGTCGTTTGATGGCTATTCGGAGTTCCGCGACCTGTTGGCGGCTGACGAGGATTTGATTGCCCGAACTTTGACGGTCAAGCTGTTGACCTTCGCGACGGGGCGTGAGATGGGTTTTTCGGATCGTCCGATCGTGGATCGGATCGTTGCGCAGTCACGGCGACGCGATCATCGTTTTCGCGAATTGATCGAATCGATCGTTGAGAGTGAGATTTTTCAAAACAAGTGAGACAGGTCGAATGCTGATTCCCTCCGCCCCCGTCCCCCGTCGTCAATTGCTGCGAGGCGCCGGCAAGCTTGCCATCGCGCTTCCTTTGTTCGAAGCGATGGGACCGTCGATCGGCCGGCAAGTCTTGGCCGGTGATGCCGCCAGCCCGAGATCCCCCAAACGTTTTGTGGCGATCTGCGCCGGACTCGGATTTCATGGGCCTCACCTGTTCCCCGCGGACGCCGGCGGCCTGACGGCGACGCCTTATCTGGCAAAGCTGGCGGACAATTGGGATCGCTTGACCTTATTTTCGGGCTTGTCCCATCCTGAACAGCAAGGCAACAACGGTCACGCTTCGGGGCTGACGTTTCTGACTTCGGCACAACGTCCTGGGCTGGCGGGTTTTCGAAACACGATCTCTTTGGATCAATTGATCGCCTCCCGTGTCGGCTTGCAGACACGATTTCCGTACCTGACGTTATCCACGTCCAGTCAAGCGTTGTCCTGGACGGCCGGCGGCGTTCCGATACCGGCGGTCAGTTCGCCCGCAAAATTATTCAAGGCTTTGTTCACTCAAAGCAACCAGGATGAACAGACCGACGAGGTTGCCAAGCTGCGACGGGGACGCAGCATTCTGGACACCGTGGGCGGGCGGGCCAAGGAGTTCGAACGACAGCTCGGCAGCCAGGACCGACGGAAGCTTGACGAGTACTTGTCATCTCTGCGTGAATTGGAAGACCGATTGATCCAATCCGAGGCGTGGGTCCGGCGTCCCAAGCCGGTCGTCGACGTGCCGATGCCCGACGATATTCATGACAAGCTGTTGGCCATCGAGCGGCAATCGTTGATGTACGACATGATCGCCTTGGCGTTACAAACCGATTCGACACGAACGATCACGTTGTCGCTGAGTGGTTTGAACGCGGCGCCGAAGATTCCCGGCGTGCAAAGTGATTGGCACGGGCTGTCGCATCACGGCAAGGATCCGCAGAAGATTCAGGAACTCAAGCGTATCGAAGAAGCCGAGTTTGCCGCCTTCGATCGGTTCCTGACCAAGCTGCGGCGGATCGACGAACAAGGCACCACCGTGCTCGATAAAACCGCGATCTTGTTCGGTTCGAACTTGGGTAACGCCAGCGCGCACGACTGGCACAATCTGCCGATTCTGTTGGCCGGCGGCGGCTTCCGGCACGGCCGATACGTCGCCCATGATCGCGACGACAACACCCCGCTGGCCAATCTGTTTGTCGCGATGGCCCAGCGGATGGGCGTCGAAACCGATCAATTCGGCAGTTCGACCGCCGCCGGCATCCGTGGTTTGGACGCCTAGCGGTTTGACGAACTTTCTGAGCGCAAGCCCGATCAGGCCGTCGCGCGGCGGCGGGCTTGGTTGGCGGCTTGGCGTTTGCCCATCGTGCTGCCCTTGCCCGTCGTGCTATTTTTGTTGCGACGTCCCGGGCCGCCACGATGGTTCCCACCGGTGGGTCGTCCGCCGCCGGACCGTCCGCCCGCCGGGCGACCGCCACCGCGAGGCGATGGTTTCGATTCGGCCTTCGGCATCGGCGTGTTGGGGTCGCGAGGAATTTCGATGCCGATCAATCGTTCGATCGCACGCAGGTCGTCGAGTTCTTCTCCGGTGCAGAAGGAGATCGCAATCCCCTCGGCGCCGGCGCGTCCCGTGCGGCCGATGCGGTGAACATAAGCCTCCGGTTCATTGGGCAGATCGTAATTGACGACGTGGGTGATGTTGTCGATGTCGATGCCGCGTGCGGCCACGTCGGTGGCGACCAGGACGCGGACCTTGTTGCGGCGAAACGCATCGAGCGCACTTTGCCGCGCGTTTTGAGATTTATTGCCGTGAATGACCGCCGCCTCGATGCCCGCCTGATCCAGCTTCTTTCCGACGGTGTTGGCACCGCGTTTGGTACGCGTGAAGACGATGGCGCGGTCGACGTCGTTGCCGCGTAAGACGTCACGCAAGCGATCGGCCTTGTCCCCGCGTTGGCAAAACATCAGTTGCTGATCGATCCGTTCGACGCTCGTCTTTTTCGGAGTCACGTTGACGCTGACCGGATTGAACAGCAGCTTGCCGGCCAGTTCGACGATCTTCGGCGGCATCGTCGCGCTGAAGAAAAGTGACTGACGATCCTCGGGCAGTTTGGCAATGATCCGTTTCAGATCGGGCAAAAATCCCATGTCCAGCATCCGGTCGGCTTCGTCCAAAACGAAAACTTCCAAATCGTCCAAGCGGATTTCGCCTTGTTGCATCAGATCCAGCAGTCGGCCCGGCGTGGCGACCAGGATGTGAGCGCCGCGTTTCATTTCGCGAACTTGACTGGCCTGGTTGACGCCTCCGAAGACCAACACGGTTCGCAGCTTGACGTGCTTGCCGTACGTCCGAAAGCTGTCGCCGATTTGGATGGCCAGTTCGCGGGTCGGAGCGAGCACCAGGGCTTGCGGACGTCCGGGCTTGGCAGGCCGCATGTCTCCGGCCAAAAAGTCCAGCATGGGCAGCGCGAAAGCCGCTGTCTTGCCGGTGCCTGTTTGGGCACAGCCGAGCACGTCCTTGCCCTCCAAGGCGTGCGGAATGGTTTGAGCCTGAATGGGTGTGGGGATCGTGTAGTTTTGGTCCTTGATGGCGCGCCGCAGAGGCTCGATCAATTTCAATTCGTCAAAAGTCTTCAAAATGTGGTCCAGTGATCTGGTTGAGGGTGACGAGCCCGGCTGCACTCGATCGCGCGAAACGCGGCCGTGTCGGGGCTCGACAGGAAAGGAGATCCGGGCGCGGAAATCCGCGTCGGAGACTTCGGCCCAACAAGAAGGTTCCGAAGTGTTCACGCCCCAAAGGCTGGAACGCTATCGACCCGACAACCGGCTCCCATGCCAGATTCAGATCGTTCGGTACGGCCAAAAAGACGTACCGTTTTTCGTAGTGGTGAGAGCTCGGTTGGGAGAAAACCCCCAAATGAACGGAAAACGCTTTCTACAAAATTGCGTTTCTTGTTTCTTTCCGGTGAACTCTGGACCGCGGGCTTTCCCCGCTGTTACGTCAAACTATAGCCTACGAAGCTTGCCACCGCTACCGAGAAACTGAACCGCTTTCCACCCGATGAAACGGCCGAACCCATGACGTCATCACCGCAACCGCTACGGGCCACGGATTTCGTCGTGTCTCGTGTCCGTCGATACTGGCAGACTTTCTCTTTCGTCGGGCTGGTCTTCGCGACGCTTTTTTTCGCCGCGTCCGTGACGCCGTCGTTGCTGCCGCGGCATTACGTGGTGCAAGGTCTGATGTCAGGATTGGCGATCGCCGTCGGTTATGGCGTCGGAGTCGGATTGGTCGGACTGTATCACTTCTTGCAGTTACGCGACCCGCCCCAGCGGATCCAAACCTACGGCAAGCGAGTCACGTCGTTGGTGACCGCCGTCGTGTTCTTGGTCTTCCTGCGTCAAATGACGTTTTGGCAGAACTCGATCCGCGAATTGATGCAGATGGAACCCCTGCAATCGGCTTATCCGACCCGCACGGCCCTCATCGCGTTAAGTTTCGGTGTGTTGCTGATCGCCGTGGGCCGCACGTTTCTGTTCTTCAGCCGATGGGTCTCCCGCCGGCTTCATCATTTTTTTCCCGAACGAATCGCCACCTTTCTCGGTTTCTCGATGGTTGCGGTGCTGGCAATGGTGCTGACCAACAAAGTCGTCGCACGCGGATTGTTGAGCGTCGCTGATTCGTTCTTCGCCCAAGCCGATGAGGTGATCGACGAAGGCGTGGAGCAACCCGGGGAGGCCTTGCGAACCGGAAGCCCGGCCTCGCTGGTTTCGTGGGAATCGATCGGCCGACGCGGCAAAGACTTTTTGACGCTGGGGCCTTCCCAAGACGACATCGAACAGTTCTGGAACTCGGAGGCACTCTCGCCGATCCGTGTCTACGTCGGAATGCGTTCGCGAGAGACGGCGGAGGAGCGTGCCGAGTTGGCCCTCGAAGAACTGAAACGAGTCGGCGGTTTCGACCGTTCGGTCCTCGTCATTGCGACACCGACCGGGACGGGGTGGCTGGATCCCGGTGGCGTCGATCCGCTGGAATACCTGCATGCCGGTGACACGGCGATCGTCAGTACACAGTACTCCTACTTGCCGAGCTGGATAACGATCTTGGTGGATCCGGCCCGGTCCATCGTTTCGGCAAAGACGCTGTTCATGCCGATCTATGATCACTGGAAGACGTTGCCCAAGGACCGGCGTCCGAAACTGTATCTGCACGGGCTGAGTCTGGGCGCGCTCGGCTCCGAGGTCAGCGCGGACCTTTTGGAGATCTTTGAAGAACCGATCAACGGATCGGTCTGGAGCGGACCTCCTTTTCCCAGTCGACAGCACACCAAAATCACGCAAAACCGAGCCGACGGATCACCACAACGTCTGCCGATTTTCCGCGACCAAACCATGGTTCGCTTCACGAATCAGGAAAACAAGCTGGACATCGACAAGCGTTGGGGGCCGATCCGTGACGTGTACATCCAATACGCCAGCGACCCGATGGTGTTCTTTTCGTTCCCTTCGTTCGTCCGATGTCCGGACTGGTTGTCCGAACCACGCGGCAAAGACGTCTCGCCGCACTTGCGTTGGTATCCGATCATCACGTTTTTGCAAATCGCCTTTGACTTGCCGATGGCGACCAGTGTGCCGCTGGGATACGGGCACAACTATGCGCCGAGCAGCTACATCGACGCTTGGGTCGCCGTGACTCAGCCCACGGACTGGTCGGACGAAGACACTCGTCGCCTCAAAGCCCTGTTCGCCGCTGAGGATGCGCTCTAAGCAACGCACGGGTCTGCGAAGTCGAAAGCGGTTAAACTCGAGGGCGACTTTTTTCCCGACAATGAGGACTCCATGAAAATCTCCGATCCACGATTGGTCACAGCTCTGTTGATCCTGTTTGCCGCGCCCGTGGTGGCGGCGCAATCCCCCGAGTCTTCGGGGCAGGCGAGCCGTGCGAACATCATCTACATCATGGCTGATGACTTGGGCTACGGCGATCTGGGATGCTACGGCCAAACCGTCATCCAGACGCCGAATCTGGATCAGATGGCGGCCGAGGGGATGCGGTTTACCGATCATTACGCCGGGCACACGGTGTGTCGGCCGTCCAGACTGGTGCTGTGGACGGGGCGGCACGTCGGAAGCACTCGCCTGATCGGCAACGCGGCTCGCAACTTGACCGGTCACGAAGTCACCGTCGCCAAACTGCTTCAAACTGCCGGCTATGCGACCGGAGGCGTCGGAAAATGGGCACTCGGAAATGTCGATTCGCCCGACGAGATTCACAACGCCGGGCATCCGCTGAACAACGGCTTTGACCACTGGTTCGGATACATGAACCAGTCCAACGCACACAACTATTACCCGACCCACCTGTGGCAAGATTATCAACGGGTCGAGCTTCCCGGCAACGAAATCAGCAAAGACCCCAAAGCACGCGGCCGCGTCTCAACGATTCGAGAAACGTATTCGCACGACGTCCTGGTCGACAAAGCCTTCGACTTTATTCGTCGTCATCAACACGATCCGTTTCTGCTGCACATGCACTTGACGATTCCCCACGCCAATAACGAAGGCGGGCGTGTCAACGGTGACGGCATGGAAGTTCCCGACTACGGCATCTACGAGGATAAAGATTGGCCGAATCCGGAGAAAGGATTTGCGGCCATGATCACTCGGATGGACAGAGACGTCGGCCGTTTATTCGGTTTGTTGAAAGAACTGAAAATTGATGAGAGCACCTTGGTCCTCTTCACGTCCGACAACGGTCCGCACCACGAGGGCAATCATAGCGACACGTTTTTCCACAGCAGCGGCCCGCTGCAAGGCAGCAAGCGATCGATGCACGAAGGTGGAATCCGCGTGCCGATGATCGCCCGATGGCCGCAGCATGTTCCCGCGGGCACTGTCACCGATCACCCCTCGGCCTTCTGGGACTATCTGCCCACCGCATGCGACATCGCGGGAGTCGATCCGCCATCGTCCATTGACGGCATCTCTTACTTGCCCACGCTGTCTGGCAAACGCGATCAGAGGCAACACGACTATCTGTTTTGGGCGAGCGCCGAAGGCCCGACCTCGGTCGGCATTCGCGCCGGCCATTGGAAACTCGTGAACTATCCCGCGTCGAATCAAGCCCGACCGAAAGAAACGGCCAAGCCGGCAACCGATGCCGGCGGATGGCGTCTGTACGATTTGTCGACCGATCCCGGCGAGCGGACCGATTTGGCCGACCGGCATCGAGACGTCGTCGAATCGATGATCGATGCGGTTCGCAAAGACGGCCTGATCGACTGACGGTGCGATCGACAAAAAGAACCGCCGGGCAGACGGTTGCCCGGGGGGCGGCCTGGCCGACCGGCGATCAATCTGTTCTCGATTCGATCAGATCGCCGGCTTGTTCGGCGACTTCGCCCGAGGCTTCCTCCGTTTCTTCAGCTTCTTCTTCGACGTCCTCCAGTTCTTCACTGGTCGCCACACCGTCGGCGGTCATTTCGTCGATTTCGTCTTGCGTTTCGGCGCGTTCTTCGTTGTAGTCCTCGACGGCTTCTTCGTATTGGGCTTCATCGCAGCCGATGCTGATCAGCGAGGTCGAAAACAACGCGGCGAGCATCCAGGTTCCAATAGTCTTGGTCATCTTTAAAATCTCTCGTTCATGAGGGCTGTCAAGCTTTCCGACGATCGGAAATCACTCGGTTCGACTCGCGGGCGACCGATCGATTTCGGATCAGTCTGCGCCGCGTCGAATAATGCCTTGCAGAAGCAACTGGTGTTCCAATCGCATCAGGACGGAAGAAGCTTTCCTGGAGAACGTTTCCGGCAGTGCCCGACGCCGAGGCGTCGAGGTTGACTTGGTCCTGTCGGATTTTGGTGCGAAACCCGTCAGTCAGGCTGATGCTGACGGGGTCACGCGATGGCGGGGATGAGGCAGCACCCGGCGACGGAGCGATCGAGGCGAGTCGATCCGCGCCGATCAGCTGACGGGTTGAGCCATCTTAGCGGCGACTTTCTCCAGCAGCGCCTTGGTCAGTTGAATGCCTTCGTATTCGCCGAGGTTACGGCCTTCGTATTCGATGCCGACGTACCCGTGATAACCGTGGTTCAGGACGATTTCCATCATCTTCATGTAGTCGGTGTGGATTTCGTTTCCGGATTCGTCAAAGTCGTGCGACTTCGCGCTGACTGCTTTGGCGTGCGGCATCAGTTCCCGAACGCCTTGGTAGCGATCGTACATTTCCGGATCGTCACCTCGTGTGATGTAGAAGTTGCCAAAATCGGGCAACGTTCCGCAGTTTTCCATGTCGACCATCTCGATCGTTCCGGCCAACCATTTGCCGTTGCTGGACAAGCCGCCGTGGTTTTCGACCAAGACGTTCAAGCCGTGGGGCTTGGCGTATTCACTGAGCATGGCCAAACCGTCGGCGGCCAGTTTTTGTTGTTCTTCGAAGCTGCCTTCACTGCTGGCATTGACCCGGACACTGTGGCAACCCAGGTACTTGGCCGCGTCGACCCATTTGTAATGATTCTCGACAGCCTTTTTGCGTTCCGCGGTATTCGGATCGCCGATCTTGCCTTCGCGATCGATCATGATCAGCAAGCTCTTGACGCCGTTGTCGTCGCAACGGCCTTTCAGGTCGGCCAGGTACTTCTTGTCTTGGGCTTTGTCCATAAAGAATTGATTGACGAATTCGACGGCCTCGATTCCGAACTCCTCCTTGGTGATTCTGGGGAAATCCAAGTTGGTGACGCCTTTGCTCTCGTCACGCAGCGTGCGGTGCAGCGACCATTCGGCCAGCGACAGTTTGAACGGGGGGTCGCCGTCCTCATTGTGACGGTCCGCCGAAGCCTTGTTCTGAAACAGGTTGCCGCCGGCGAACGTGGCGGCAGTCATCGACGCCATCGATGCGGCCAAGAAACGTCGTCGAGAGGCAAGCGAGTCCGATTGAATCTTCATTAGTTGAATCCGGGTGGAGAGAGGGTTTTGACAGCGAGGTATTTTTTACGAGACGCCCAGTTTAGCTGCTGGGGGTGAACTTGGCGACAATCAACGCCCCGGTCATCGGCCTGTCAAAACAGGGTGTAAATGAACGGCGCGGCCGGTGAACTGGCCAAAATCGTCAGCAGGCCGACTAACGCCAAGCTCGCCAAGATGGGGATCAGCCACCATTTTTTTTCGTGGGCCAGGAACCCCGCGAACTCTCGGAAAAAGCTGGGGTCTTTGTGACGCGTCATGGCGGTGGTTCTCAATACATTTTGTCGGTGGATCGGTCGGCGGTCGACGCATCGGCTGCTTCCCACGCCGTCGACGATGTCGTTTTTTGGCTCAGCGGATCGTGCCCACGTCGTCGCAAAACCCATGCGATAGGCGTCAGCACTCCAAAGTACACCAAAGCCAACGTCACGGTGGTCAGGCCCCGTTGGACGATCTCCGCGACACGACGCGCCTGATGAAACAATTTCATGTCCGACCTTGCCGGTTCGTCTTGTCGATCAAGGCGTCGCCGATCACCAATGCGTCGAGCCCGGTTTGTAGGAAGCAAGCGTAGGCGTCGCGCGGCGAACAAACGATCGGTTCGTCGCGGACGTTAAAACTGGTGTTGACCAACATCGGGCAACCCGTTTCCGATTCGAAGCCCTTCAACAGCTCGAACAGTCGCCGGTCGTCCGACTCGTCGACCGTTTGAATGCGTGAAGTCCCGTCGACGTGGGTGACGGCGGGGACCGGCGAAGCGTTGTCGTTTCGCTTGACGACGAACGACATGAACGGACTTTCGTAGCCACGCGGCACGTCAAAATACTCGTGGACTCGGTCGGCCAGGACGATCGGTGCAAAGGGCCGGAAAGATTCGCGAAACTTGATCGCCGAGTTGATGCGATTTTGAGTCCCTTCGCCTCTCGGGTCGGCCAAAATGCTGCGGCCACCGAGCGCGCGAGGTCCGAATTCCATCGCACCTTGCATCCAGCCGACGATCTGTCCCTTCGCCAAACGCCGGGCAACGAGGCGGCACAATTCGGGCCAAGCGAAACACTCGTATTCGGCTCGCAGCTGATCCAAGTCTTGTGTGACTCGTTCGCGATCAAAGCTCGGCCCCAGGCGGGCAAGCTTCCAATCCGCACGATTCCGATTCGCACGATGCGGCGCGTGCCGATTCAACGTCCGATCCAAAATCAAGGCCGCGCCGACCGCACCGCCGGCGTCCCCGGGGGCGGGCGGGACGTCAACCTCGGCGAAGGGCGATTCGCGTTGCAAGCGACCGTTGGCGACACAGTTCAACGCGACGCCACCGGAAAGGCAAAGCGAGCTTTTGCCGGTCAACGCGTGCAAGTGCCGGACGCTTCCCAGCATGATCTCCTCCGTCGCCGCTTGGATCGATGCGGCGACGTCCCGGTGGAACGTCTCGATGGGCGATCCGGGGTCTCGGGGCGGGTGACCGAATAAGCGATGAAACTTTTTTCCGGTCATATAAAAACCGGTCGCGAAATCGAAGTGGTCCAGGTTCAAACGGAACGAGCCGTCGGCAAAACAACGGACCAAGTTTGCCTTGATCAAGTCCAAGTACTCGGGCCGGCCGAAAGGTGCCAGGCCCATCAGTTTGTATTCACCCGAGTTGACTTCGAAACCGCAGTACTGCGTGAACGCGGAGTACAGCAAGCCCAACGAATGCGGAAACTTCATTCGCCGAACGAGGTCGATCCGCCGTCCGTTACCGACACCTAAACTGGTCGTCGTCCATTCGCCGACCGCGTCACAAGTCAAAATCGCCGCGTCATCGAACGGCGAAAGGTAGAACGCGGCAGCGGCATGCGACAGGTGATGATCGACAAAGTGGATCACCCCCGGGTACCTCGCTCGGTCGCCGGCCAGACGGTCCAGTTGGCGTCGCAACGTCTTTCGCAAATTGGCTTTGCCGGTCAGCCATGGCGGCATCGCGGCGGCAAAGGACGGAAAACCGTGCGGCGCGGTCGCGACATAGGTTTCCAGCAAACGGTCGAATTTGCGCAGCGGTTTTTCGTAGTAGGCGACGGCCTGCAAATCCGCCAATCCGATGCCGGCGTGGTCCAAGCAAAACGAAATCGCCTCGGCGGGAAACTCCGCATCGTTCTTGATGCGACTGAAACGTTCTTGTTGTGCCGCTGCGACAATGTGCCCGTCGACCGACAAAGCCGCCGCGGAGTCGTGAAAGTAAGCGGAAATACCGAGAATCGCGGTCATGGATCCGATCAGCGTAACGTCCAGGGGCAGTGCGACAATCGGACCGAAATTGACACCGACGACGCAACGCAAGATCATACGAGGTGACAGATGTCGCCGCCCGTTGCGACATCGGTTTCTGCCACCTGCCGGAGCAATCTCATGGAACGCCGATCTTTCTTGAAGTCTGTCAGCACGAGCGTCGGTGCCGGATCATTGGCGGCGTCGGGATCGTCCACGGTGCTTGCTCAAGAAGCGGTCCCGGATCACGCACCGAGCACGCACTCCCCCGTCCCGGTCAACGACATGCCGCGGCGAAAACTCGGACGCACGCCGCTTCGTGTTTCGATCGTGACCTTCCCGGGCTTGGCGTTGATGCGACGCGACGAAGGCGATGCGGCGGGGATCTTGCAAGACACGTTCGATCGGGGCGTCAATTATTTCGATGTCGCCCCGGCCTACGGCAAAGACGGGGAATGTGAAATCAAGATGGGTGTCGGGCTGCAAGGTCTTCCGCGGGAAGATTATGTCCTGTCCTGCAAAACCAAACGTCGCGACAAAGCCGGGGCTCGTGAAGAACTGGAACGATCGTTGAAGCGTTTGAAGTCCGACTACTTTGATCTGTATCAGCTTCACTGTTTGATCAAACCCCAAGAAGTGGTCGAAGCGCTCGGCCCCGGCGGCGCGATGGAAACCCTGTTGGAAGCAAAAGCCGAAGGCAAGATCCGCCACATCGGCTTCTCCGCTCACACGACAAAGGCCGCCATGCGGGCGCTGCGGCACTTTGATTTCGACACGATCATGTTCCCGATCAACTTTGCCGAGTACTACACGATCGGCATGGGCAAAAAAGTGCTCGATTTGGCGAACGAAAAAGGCACCGCCGTCCTGGGCATGAAAACCTTGGCCTACGGTCGCTGGCCGCAAGACGTCCCGAAGACCCGTCCGTGGTGGTATCGCACCGTCGAAACGGACGAGCATGTTCGGCTGTCGTTGGAGTTCACGCTGGGCTTTCCCGGCGTCGTGACGGCCGTGCCGCCGTCTTGGTTGGACTTGTGGGACAAGACGATCGATCAGGCCAAGCGGTTGGAACCTCATTCCGATCGCCTGTTGTCACGGATGCGGCAACTCGCCGGCGGATGCGAAAGTGTTTTTCACAAGGTCGAACAATCGGTCGCCGACAATCGGGCCGAACCCGATGTCTATTACGCGGACAGCCCTCACGAAATGCCGCCCTGCATGATCGGCTGATCTTCACTCCTCGACGATCGGCGTTTCCTGGTCGCCTTTCTTCATGAAGGGCGGTCGGGTTTGTTCGCCCTCGGCCGGTGTGAATTCCCGGACCCAGATGTTGCGAAACCGAACCGGATTACCGTGGTCTTGCAAGCTGATCGGTCCGGTGGGCGGATGCGCGGTGTACTTGGGCGGCCGATTGAACGGCGTGTCGCCCTTCAATTCGAAATGATTCAGGATCAACACGCCGTTGTGCATGGCGGTCATGTAAGCCGGTGATTCCAGGTTGCCTTCGTCATCGAATCGCGGTGCGGTCCAAAAGATGTCGTAGGTGTTCCATTGCCCCGGTGGACGCATGACGTTGACCGCCGGAGGCGTTTGCTTGTAGATGGCGCCGGCCTGTCCGTCGTGGTAAGTTTCGTTTTCGTAGCTGTCCAGGATTTGCAACTCGTAGCGGTCCATCAAGAACACGCCGCTGTTGCCGCGACCCTGTCCGCTGCCTTTGACTTCCATGGGAGCCGACCATTCGAGGTGAACTTGGCAGTCACCGAATTCGGGTTTCGAAACGATCTTGCCTTTGCCCGAATACAGGTAGCCGTCTTCGATCTTCCAGCCCTCGATGTTCTTCCACTGCGAACCGTCCTCGCCGTCGAACAAGACGACCGCGTCATCGGGTGGGTCCGCATTGATCGCACCGGGCGTGATGATCGGCGGCGCTTGCCAGGTGATTCCGTTCAAGTACTCGTCGGCCGACGTCGTAGCGATCGAAGCCAAGGAAACCGAGACGACCAAGCCCGCGGCGAGCGAGCGGAAACAGCGAAGCATCATTCTGATTCTTAAAACCGAAGGGGACAATGGAAAGGGGGACTGCGTAGTTTAACTGAAACCGACTTGACCGGCGGTACCCCCTGGTCGGATCAAACGATCTCCCAGCGGCCGATTTTGTTGTCGTTCAAATCGACGTAGTACAGCGCTCCGTCGGGGCCTTCACTGATCGCCACGACGATTCCGGCACCGATGGTAAACGTGTTCACGTCGGCGACACTGCCGTCGGGATTGATCGATGCGTGTCGGACAATGCCTTGGCCCAGGTCATTGAAAAACACGTCGCCCTGATACTCGGCGCCGTACAGTGAACCGCGGTACACATCGCCCATGACGATGGCGTTGATGCCGTCGGCTTGGTGATTCAGCGCGTAGATCGCTGCGTCGACCGGAACATTTTGGGCAAAGAAGGCTTGCCCCTCGGGCGTGTTGGCGTACTGGCTTTGAACCGTGCTGCTGCCGTTGCCGCCTTCGTAGTAAGGCCAGCCGAAGTTGGCGCCCGGGCCCGCCGCGTTGATTTCTTCCCACCGCGACCAGCCGACGTCACCGACGTACAGCTGGCCGGTCGCGTCATCCACGGCGATGCGGAACGGGTTCCGCAAACCGGATTGATACACCTTGCTGCGGTTGGCATCGGCGTCGCCGTCGAAGAACGGATTGTCCGCAAGCCCCTGACCGGTGATCGGGTCGATCCGAAGAATCTTGCCCGACAAGCTGTCGATGTCCTGGACGCGGTCGGCACGAACGTCGACGCGGTTGTAGCTGGCGCCGTCACCGACGGAAACGAACAGCGATCCGTCAGGTGCAAATGCCAGCCCGCCGATCGTGTGCGATTCACTGTCGGTGGGGATGAAATCTCGGACGTAGGTGCCGTCGGGGTTTTCGCCCGCCGGCGGTTCATTGAAATCGGTGGTGCTGTTGACGAAGCCGTTGAAGTTATCCCAGGTGCTGTTTTCGCCCAGCAGGATCACGTCGCTTCCGGCCACAGCCGTCTTGTAACCGTTCGTCGCGTCCGCGGTCACGCGAATCAGACGTCCGGCGCGGTTGCCGTTGCCGTCGGGGCCGGCCAGTCCGGTGTTCCCGTTGACCTCGGGCGGATCGTAAGTGAACAATAAGTACACGTAGGGGGTGTTGTCAAAATCGGGATGCACGGCCAACCCCAACAAACCGCGGTCGCGGGTGCCGTTGACGATGTCCGAGATGTCGATGAAGGGTTCCGCATCGACATCGCCGCCGACGGCTGTTCTGACGACACCTCCCTTTTGGGCGATCAGCATCCGCCCGTCGGGCAGCCAATCGATCGCGGTCGGCTGGGCGACGCCGGTGACGACGTCGATGCCCGTGACGGTGTCGCCTTGTTCGGTCGGCGGATTCTGGGGCGGAGTTTGCTGATCCGAGTTCCAGTTCCGCACGAGATGTGAATTCAACAGACCGCCGGTGCCGGCCGTGAAACCGACAAAGGCTTGGTCACCGACGACGGTTTCCAAGTCGACCGTCGCCTTCAACACCGCCAGGTCCGGTTTCGCACCGGTGACGGAAAGGTAGACCGCCAGCGAATCGCTGGTGCCGTTGTAATCCACCCAAGAATAGACGCGGCTGCCGCTGTTGAGATCCAAGGACGGGATCGCGGTTCGCAAAGTCGTCTCGACGGATCCTTGCAGGATCGAAACGTGATTGTCGTTCACGTCCCAGCCGCTGTTTCGGTACGTGTCGAATTCCACCGCCACCGAGTTTCGAATTCCGTCGTACCCAAGTGCGCCCCCGCTGCCACCGATCGCGGTCGTCCCACGGGCATCGTTTTGAATCGTGAAAGTCAATCCGTCGGCACCCGCCGACGATCCCGCCAGTTCAAAACTGAACGCGGTGCGGAACGAACCGTCGCCCGCCAGCGTGATCGGTGTTTCAAAGAACGCGCTGCCGGCTTGATCATTCGTGGCGGGGGTGAGTTCCAGATTGTTGCCCGACTGACGCGCGTTGCCGTTGAGTTGTAATCCGGCCGTCGAAGCAAAGTCGTCATAGTCCGGCAAATCGGCGTCGTTGTCTACGACGGTCACGGTGGCCGTTCGCGGGACCAACAAAGTCGCGCCGCCCTGCACGTTGTCGATCGTGACACTGAATTGCTCGGCCCCTTCGACCAGGGTGTCTTCCAAAATCGGCACGATGATCTGTCGACTGGTTTCGCCGTCACCAAACGTCAGCGTGCCATTGACGGCGGTGAAATCACTACCGGCCGTCGCGGTGGCGTTCTGCGTCGCGTAATCGACGGTGACGGTTCCGTCACTGCCGCCGGTGCGGGTGACTTCGATGCTTGCGGTGCCCGCGGATTCGTCAACCGTCACGTTGCTGGTCGCCAACGCGACCACGCCGGGATCGCTCGGGACCCCCGGCTGGCCCCCGTAGTAGAAGGATCCGTCGGCATGGAGCGTCTCGTTCTGCTTGAAACCCGGCGTGACGCCGCCCGGTTCCCAAGTTCCCGTCGAATAAACGCCGGCGGCTTCGGTTTGATAATTCTGGCCGTCGATCACCACGCGGTCGATCCGTAGGTTGCGGTCGGTTTCGCCGTCGTTCAGGTAAAGGTCATTGATGAACGCGATCCGGACGTCATCGATCGAGACGGTCGCGTCGGCCGTGAACGTGTACGCAACGAACTGTCGGCCGTATGCATCGCCGCCGATGTCGCTCCACGTGCGAACCCTTTCGTCACCGAGCCACAATTCCATCTGCTCGTCGTTTTCGTTGCCCGCCGCAAAGATGGTGATCTCGCTGCCGCCCGACATGACCGCTTCGTCGTACTGGAAATATCCGTTGCCGGCCAACAGTTCGTCTTCGCGGAAGCCCGGCTGAATCCCGTCGGCCGCTTTCCAAACGCCGGTGCTGAAGACCGACGGGTCCTCGGTTTCGAAAACGCGTCCGTCGATGTTAATGCTGTCGACGCGAAGGTTTCGGTCGATGCCTTGCGCGGGTTCGTAGAGATCATTCGTGAACACGACGCGGACCTTGTCAGCCGTCACGCCTTGAGAAACGCTGTAGGTGAAGGTTTCAAACTGCCTCGCGTCCGCGTCGCCGCCGACGTTATTCCAAGTGCGTACGGTTTCACCGTCGATTTGAAGCTGCATCGTTTCTTCGCCCGTCGCGCCGGCGGCGCGGATGGTGATCGGCAACACCATGTCGACGGCTTGCAACGATCGTAGGTCGGCGAACAACGGGGTTTCGATGCCGCCGACCGTCGTTTCCAAGATCCAGTCGGCGTCGTGATCGACGTGACCGCTTCGATTATTCGACGACGCCACGTCGGCACCGGTCAATCGCGCGAGGGTGTGAAGAAAGACCTGCCCCTTTGCACCCGCCCCGACATCGCAACCGTAGAGCAGCACGTCCGCGTCGTCGGTCAGCGCGGACGACCACGAGGAGAGCTGTTCGGCCGAATCACGCAAGCTTTTGACGTCGACGCTTCGGCCGGCGAGCTCCAGGCGTCCGGAATCACCATGCGAGACAAGATGAATCGCCTTCACACCACGACGTGACGCCAAGACCTCGGTGATCCGGGTGATCGGGTCGGCGACGGCGTCCAGCAAAACGACGTCGGTTCCCGGACGGGCCAAGTCGACAAGATCCGAAACGTCGGCAACGCGGGAATCGACGAAGACCAGTTCTTGCCCGGTCGTGACCACGTCTTGGGCGGTCACCGCTGCCGAAGCGACCGCTTGCCCGACGTCGCCGGCCAAAAGCAAACGCGGTTCCATCGCCGTCAAGCCCCAGCGAACCGGACCCCGTTTTTCCGCTGACGGGCGGCGGAAATTCAACAACCGAGAAAAAAGTCGTGAGCGAGCGGGAACGCGGGGGCGGTTCGGAATCATGGTGCTGATCGGCTCGAAAGCGTCGGGTTTCAGGGGGGGGCAGCTATCCGCCAGCGGAGCCACGCAATTCTAATTGACGCCGTAGGTCGTGCAAACTTACGCGTTCTCAAGGCCCGCGACTTCGTGGGACTTTTCCGATCTCGGAGAGAAACTAGGGGCCAACACCAAAGGGGAGACGACTCAGGAAATCCGGCGCAAGAAAAGAGCCAAACGCCGGTGTCTTCGGCGTTTGGCTTAGATCGTCTCGGTCTGTCTGGACCAACAAATAGCGGTTGAGGGACTCGAACCCCCGACACGCGGATTATGATT
>CAYVRC010000079.1:0-25429 GCA_964453205.1 uncultured Pirellulaceae bacterium
CAAGAGCGCAACCTGCTCACCGTCACCGAAAAGGGCTACGGCAAACGCACGCCCTTCGGCCCCAATTTGGCTGCGATCGGAGGGGACGTTGTCGAGGAAGACGAAGAAACCGCATCGGCGGATCCGACCAGTTCGGGGGCCCGCTACCGAACGCAAAAACGCGGGGGCAAGGGTTTGCGAGACATCCGCACCAGCGACCGAAACGGCAACGTCGTCGGCATCGCTCGCGTCAACAGCGATGACGAAATTTTCATGATGACCGCCAAGGGTAAGATCCAACGGATCGCCGCGGGCGACATCAGCGTCATCGGCCGCAACACTCAAGGCGTCCGCATCATGAATGTCGACGAGGGCGACAAACTGATCGCGGTCGTTCGTGTGCCGGCCGAGGAACAGCAAGAAGTCGTCGACGAGCAACAAGGGATCGAAACAGAGACGATCGATGCCGACGCTCAGCCCGCCGCGGATGCCTCAAGCGAAGACGACCTTTCGGAACCCGACGCGACGGACCGTTGAGGTCGCCCGATCCACCGGGGACGGAATCCCGTCCCGTGGCGGTGTGTCCGGTGGCGGTGTGTCCGGTGACGGGGCGTCGGAATGAAATTCCGCCCCGTCGAAAGCACTAAGCCTGAAAACTGCTGCCGCAGCCGCAGCTTTTCACCGCGTTCGGGTTTTCGAACGTAAAGCCCTGCTTTTCCAAGCTCTCGTACCAGTCGACGGTCGTGCCGTCCAAGTACAACGCGCTTTTCTTGTCGACGACGACGGACACGCCGTGCCACTCGTACTTGGAGTCGGCTTTTTCGTCGAAACTGTCGTCAAAGTTCAACGTGTAGTTGAATCCGCTGCACCCGCCGCCGGCGACTCCGATACGCAGCACCATCGAATCATCGAAGTTGTGCTCTTTTTGGAATCGTTTGACTTCTTCGGCGGCTCGTTCGCTCAGCTTGATTGCCATATCCGGAAAGGCCTCTTGGTGAATCGGCGATTGGTTGGAATGAGATTTGTACAGCGGTCTTTCTAACCGCCGCTCGATCAATGATATTCACTTGCAGCCGTTTTCGGCAAGCCTTTCCGGTCGTCCCCGCGTGCGGGCGATCCTCGAATCTCCCCGCTCCCCCCCACCCAACCGGCCCTATTGATGCGACGTATCGGGACGCTCGACGACTCTGTCCAAGCCCAAAAGTTCTGCGATTACTTGGTCACAAAGGAGATCGACGCGACCTGGGACGATCAAAACGAGGGCTGCGACATCTGGATTCGCGAAGAATCGGCCGTCGAAACGGCTCGCCAGGAATTGGCCGAATTCCGGCAAGATTCTTCGGCCGCGAAGTACCAGGTGGGCGACAAGGTCCGAAAAATTCGCGAGCAGCGTGTCGCGGACAACGCCCGGCGGCAGAAAAACATGAAAAAGTTTTCGGGCAGCCGAACGCCCGGCCGCGGGCTGGCAGGCTTCGGCGGCGGCGGTCGCCAAAGCGGCATTCCGCTGACCATCGGCATCATCGTCTTGTCGATCTTGGCCAGCGTGGGGACGAACTTCGGCCGAAACCTCGGTTGGCAGGATCCGGCTTTGCCGGACTTTCGCGAGCGGCTGTCCGGTGAGGCGAAAGCTTATTTGGCGATGTCCTTTGTCGACCGATACCACTACGTCGAGAGCGACGGCGACAGTTTGGCATCGATCAAAAAAGGCCAGCTCTGGCGACTGGTCACGCCGATGTTCTTGCACGGTGGCACCATGCACTTGTTGTTCAACATGTTGTGGATCTACTCCCTCGGGTCCTCGCTGGAGCGTTTACACGGGACCCTGGCCTTTGCCGGCTTGGTCGTGTTCACGGAGATCATCGGAATGGCGGTTCAGGTCTTCCTGCCCGACTGGATGCCGGCGGGCCTGCGAGGTTCGCCCTTCGCCATCGGGGCCTCCGGTGCAGTCTATGGTTTGTTCGGGTTCATCTGGATGCGACCGAGATTTGAAGCGTTGTATCCGATCGTGATTCCGCAACAGACCGCCCTGCTGATGCTCGGCTGGCTGGTCCTGTGCATGACACCGATCATTCCCAATGTCGCCAACGGCGCGCACCTGGGCGGCTTGCTGGGCGGTGTCATCGCCGCCTATGCCTGGCCGGGCCGGGTCAGTTGATCTCGTTTCGCCGGATGACGACGGCTTGATCAAACGCACCGGCGGATTCGCCGTCGCCGCGAAATTCCTCCGCGGCTGAATCCAAAAGCATTTCCCCGCCGGCCAGGTCTTCGCGTCCGATCAGCGGCGTCGCTTGTCCGCCGACGCCGCCCAGCCGAACCGCGACGACCCACTGTGTTTTCGGGTCGCCCCCTCGCGTTCGCCGATCCGTGTAGATCATCGAATATTCGTCTTTGTCGGTGTCGCAGCGCGCCTGAAGGCTCGCGTCACTGAGCAGATCGGATTCGATCCATCGTCGACGCAGTCCGATCAATTGCTGATACCAACGTCGCATCGCGGGGTCGCCGTCGGCGGCTTCTCCGATTTTCGAGGATTCGAAAGCGGCGGGATCGATCGGCGATGTTCCGCCGGACCAGTCGTGCTGCGGATACTCGGCGATCCGGCCGGCGACGACGGCCAGCCTCAGCACTTCGTCACCGAAGTCGACGAAAAACGAAAACGGATGCTCGCACGCGAACTCTTCGCCCATGAAGATCATCGGAATCGAAGGCGACAAGATCAGCAACGCCGCCGCGGCCCGCTGGGTGGCCGGCGATGTCAGTTGATGCAGCCGTTGCCCGAGCGGGTGATTGCCGATGAAGTCATGGTTCTGAATCGAGTACACCAAGCCTCGCGTGTCGACGCGGTGCCGCGGCTGGCGTCGTTGGCGTTCTTTTCGGACGGTGCCTTCGAACACAAAACCCTTTTCCAGGACTTGGGCCAAGTCGGTTTTGGGCCGATACTCGCGGTTGGAAAGCTGTTCACCGGGCCTGACCACGGCGAAAACGCTGTGCAGAAAATCGTCGCACCACTGGGCGTCAAACCCCATGCCGCCGTCGGCCAAGGGCTGCAACATTTCCGCGTCATAAACGTTCGACTCGGCGATCAACAACGCCGGCCGTTGTCGACTTCGTGACCACCGGGCGATCGCCTCGGAGAATTCCGCGACCCAATGTTTTTCGCTGGCGTCGGCGATGCAATGAATCGCATCGACCCGCAATCCGTCGACGTGATACTCCTCCAACCAATGGATCGAACTGGCGGTCAAGAAGCGACGCACTTCGACCGAAGCAGGCGGTTCGTCCAGATTCGGTGCGTCGCCCCACACCGTCTGATGCGATTTCGAAACGTAGCTGCCGAAATCGTGCAGGTAGTTGCCTTCGGGACCGAAATGGTTGTAAACGACGTCCAAGATCACGGCCAAACCTTTGGCGTGCGCCGCGTCGACGAAACGGCGAAAATCGTCCGGCGTGCCGTAGGCGGCCATCGGTGCGAACCAACTGACACCGTCATAACCCCAGTTCCAACGACCGGCGCAGGCGTTGACCGGCATCACTTCGACCGCCGTGACCCCCAAGTCCACCAATTCGTCCAAGCGATCGATCGCCGAGACGAAAGTGCCCCTCTGGGTAAACGCGCCGATGTGCAGTTCGTAGATCACCAAGTCATTGCGGCGGACGCCCGGCCATTTCGTATCGGTCCAGGGAAACGAAGTCCGGACGACTTGCGAAGGTCCGTGAACGCCGTCGCCCTGAAACCGTGACGCGGGATCGCCGCGGCGCGCTCCGCCCGTCAGTTCGTATTGATAACGTGTCCCCACCGGGCACTCCGCGGCGACACCGACGTGGTATCCGGCGGGAGTTTTTTGCAAGGGAAGCGTCGGTCGCGGTTCGCCGTCACCGGACAACAAGACCACGCCGACCTGATCTTGCTGCGGTGCGAACACGGCAAAGCGAGTGCGGTCCCGCGAAAGCGGCGTCGCGCCCAAAAAACGATGCAGGTCCCAGGCATCCACGGTCGACGGGCAGACGAGTTTGGCGTCCGAATCGTCCGTTTCGCTATCCAACAACTCGAACCACTGACAACCTTGCAACACGCCGGCGGTCGAATGCGCGTCGGCAAGGAACAGCCGTTCCGTCCAACCCTGCTGTTCATGATGACGCAGGACGCGGTCGGCGAGAGCACGATCGGCGTTGCCCACGACGATCGAAGGGATCCCGCTGATCATCGCCGCCAAGTCGTTGCCCGAGTCACCGGCGAACGCGATTTTGTCGGTCGCGATGTCGCAGTGATCGATCCACCACTGCAACGCGAAGGCTTTGGAGACGCCACGTGGCATCACATCGATCAAGCCGTCGCCGTTGAACGGGTCGACACTTTGAATGATCCCAAAGGGCAAAGCTTGATCGATCAAGTATTCTTCAAAGGCCGCGACGGCGTCGTCCAGCGATTCTTGATCGGCGTAATAACTGAGTTTGAACAGCGCCTGTTTGACGTCCTCTTGCAATCTGACGTCGGCTTGCCGTGACAAGGCGTGACGAAGCCGATCGCCGTCGAAACGCCCGGTGATCGACCACAAAGCGGCGTCGTACGCGTCGACCCGCTGGAAATGACGCACCACCTCGTCCGCCTCGGCGACATCACTGAGGCCGATGGCATCGCTGAGGCCGATATTGACGTACAGACTGCTGCCGACATCGCACAGGATCCACTGCGGAACCGGCAAGCCGAAACGCACGATCGCGTCGGCGATCGATTCCAGGTGTCGGCCGGTGACGTAGATCAGGTTCAGACGCTCCGCGGCGGAATCGGCCGACGCCGCTCGGCTGATTTCCCAAAGCGCTTGCTGGCTGTCCTGAAAACGCTCAGCGGCTTCCGCTTCGCTTTGACCCGCCCGCATCCCCTCGGTCGGCCGGATCGGAATGAATGTGCCGTCCAAGTCGGTCGCGAGGAATCTGTGCGGCTGATTTCCTGATGTCGTCACCGTCTGATACTCTTTCGTTTCGTACTTCATTTTCGTTTCGCGTCTTCAAGATAACGATACCTCCATGTCGCGCCTTGCCGTCTCCGCCCCCTGCATCGTCGGCCTTTTGGCACTGCTGACGCTGACGCTCGGATGTTCGCCGGCGGGGCCGTCACGGGATCAGGAATCGGCCACCGCGATGCGAATCACGCCCAAAGCCTCCCAGGAGATCGAGGAGATGGCGCCCGTGCCGACCCTGCGTGTCGCCACCTTCAACGTGTCGTTGTACGGCAAACAGGCGGGGCAAATCCTTGACCGTTTGTCCGACGGCGAGGACCGGCAAGCCGAAAAAATCGCCGCCATCGTTCAAACCGTCCGGCCGGACATCTTGGTCGTCAACGAGATCGACTTCGACGCCGAGAGTAAGACCGCGCGTGTGTTGAACGACTTGTACTTTGCCCGATCGCAGGACGGTTTGGAGGCCTGGAGTTTCCCCCACGTCCAATCCTTTCCCAGCAACACCGGCGTCGACTCGGGGCTTGACATCAACGGAGATCAAAAGCTCGGTAGTCCCGACGACGCATGGGGCTACGGGGTCTACCCCGGGCAATACGCGATGGCGGTGTTCAGTCGCCACGCGATCCGGGTCGACGAAATCCGTTCGTTTCAAAATTTGTTGTGGAGCGAAATGCCCGGAGCGCTCGTCCCGGTCGATCCGAAAACGGGAAAAGGCTACTACAGCGACGAAGTCTGGAGCGAGCTTCGCTTGTCCAGCAAGAACCATGTCGACGTTCCCGTGCGGGTCGACGGCCGCACGCTGCACGTTTTGGCCAGCCATCCGACGCCTCCGGTGTTCGACGGGCCGGCCGATCACAACGGATGTCGTAACCATGATGAAATTCGCTTGTGGACGGAATACATCGGCGGCGGCGAAAACGACTGGTTGCGGGACGACGGTGCGGGCACCGGCGGATTGGCCGCCGAGGAAGCTTTCGTGATCTTCGGCGACTTGAACGCGGACCCCGATTTCGGTGACGGTCGCCGCGAAGCCATCGAGAATCTGTTGGCCCATCCCAGGACGATCGACCCGGAACCCGCACCTGCCGGAGCGACGGACGATGCCGAGGCGGGGCGGAACCAAAGCCCTTTGGCGACGGCGGACTTCGGACGCAACGGCCTGATGCGGGTCGACTACGTTTTGCCCGGTGACCAGTTTCGCGTCGTCGACGCCGGTGTGTTTTGGCCTCGAAAGGTCGACGGTGATGACGTGGCCCGTCGACAACGCGACTGGATGACCGCCAGCGATCACCGTCTGGTTTGGGTCGACGTGGCATGGCAGCCGTGACCGGGCGCTCCGCCGGGCCGCTTCGCGTGATGATGATGATCGGATCGATGGACGGCGGCGGCAGCGAACGCCAGACACTTCACCTGCTGCGGCACTTGGATCGACGCTGTTTCGAAGTCCATCTGTATCTCAAACGCGGCGAAGGCTCCTTGCTTTCACAGGTTCCCGCGGACGTCACGGTTCACGTCGCCGGCGATTTTTCCCGTCGCAACCGTCTGTATTGGCCGGGCCGAATCCAACGACAAGAATCGGCCGAGCTGGCGGATCTGATTCGTCGACGACGGATCGGCGTCGTTTACGACCGCACCTACCACATGACGTTGATCGCCGGTCCTGCCTGCCGACGCGTCGGCGTTCCCAGGATTTCGACGATCGTCAGTCCACCGGCTTCCGCCCTGCCGACCGTCGAGCGACGTTTCGTCGAACTGAAACGTCGACGGCTGGCGACGGCTTATCGGCAATCCTTTGCGGTCCTCGCCGTCAGTCGGCAGGCGGCCGACTCCGCGGTCGACTACTACGGACTCGATCCGGGATCCGTCGACGTCCTGCCCAACGCCGTCGACGTCCGAGCGTTGGAAAGCGACTCGGCCGCCGAGTGCCGGCGGGCGACGGATCGAACGAAAGACTCGTCGCGGCAGTTGATCGTTTGCGTCGGCCGCATGACAGAAGAAAAGGGGCACCGTTTTCTGATCCGAGCGGTCGCGGATCTGCGCCGAGACTGGCCCGGCGGGTGCAACCCGATTCGGCTGCGATTGATCGGCGACGGCCCGCTCCGTGGCGAACTGGAATCGATGGCCGAACAGGCCGTACGGGATTCTCCGCACCGTATCGAGTTCGTCGGCCACCTCGATCGGCCCGCGGCGGACATCGCGGCGGCCGACGCGTTGGTCTTGCCGTCGCTGTTCGAAGGCATGCCCAATGTCGTGTTGGAAGCGATGGCGCTGCGCACCCCGGTGATCGCGACGCGGGCGGGCGGAACGACGGAAATCCAGCGAGACCGTCCGATCCTGTTCTGGTGCGAACCCGGTGACGCCGGATCCCTGGCCGACGCCATTCGAAACTTTGTGACATCGCCCGAAGCGGCCGCCGAGCATGTCCGCAACGCGGGCGACGTGATCGATCGCTTTCACGACATCCGCGTGGCGGTGGAAAAGATCGATCGGCGCATGAAAAAGGCCGCCGGCGTGATCGACGCGTGACGACCTTTGCGTTTCCGTTCTGTTAAGAATTCAACGTCTCGGCGTTTATGAAATCTTTGCGACCAAGTCACAAACTTTGGTCGAGTAACCCCATTCGTTGTCGTACCACGAGACGACTTTGACGAACGTCTTGTCCAATTGGATTCCGGCTTCGGCGTCGAAGACCGAGGTGCGTGGTTCGCCGCGGAAGTCGGTCGAGACGACTTTCTCATCGGTGTAGCCGAGGACGCCCTTCATGCTGCCTTCGGAGGCCGTCTTCATGGCTTTGCAGATGTCTTCGTAGCTGGCTTCCTTTTCCAGTTCGACGGTCAAGTCGACGACCGAAACGTCCGAGGTGGGGACGCGGAAAGCCATCCCGGTCAGCTTGCCGTTCAGCTCGGGAATGACCTTGCCGACGGCTTTCGCCGCACCGGTGCTCGACGGGATGATGTTTTCCAAGATCCCACGGCCGCCCCGCCAATCCTTTTTCGACGGCCCGTCGACCGTTTTTTGCGTCGCGGTGGTCGCGTGAACCGTCGTCATCAGGCCGCGTTTGATGCCGAAGCTGTCGTTCAAGACTTTGGCGATCGGTGCCAAACAGTTGGTCGTGCACGAAGCGTTCGAAACGAAAGTCTGTCCGGCGTAGGAGTCGTCGTTGACACCCATGACGAACATCGGCGTGTCGTCTTTCGACGGAGCCGACATGACGACTTTCTTCGCACCGGCGTCGATGTGGCCTTGAGCGGATTCGGCGGTCAAGAAGATCCCGGTCGCGTCAACAACCGTGGTCACACCGGCATCGGCCCAGGCCAATTTGCTGGGGTCGGTTTCGGCCGTGATCCGGATCTTTTTGCCGTTGACGACCAGACTGCCGCCGTCGACGCTGACTTCACCTTTGAACGGACCGTGAACGGAGTCATACTTCAGCATGTATGCCAAGTAATCGACGTCCAACAAGTCGTTGATCGCAACCACATCGATGTCATCGCGCTGGACTGACGACCGAAAGACCATGCGTCCGATTCGACCAAAACCATTGATTCCGACTTGAATTGCCACTGTTTCTACTTTCTTCTCGTTGGGGGATACGGGACCGATTTTTTTGGTCCGGTACTAACGGTTGACGAAGCGGGATTATAGGAACGCGAATCGAACTTGAACCAGCCCCCGAAACCCGCCCCGCCCGACGATCACGCGATCCCCCGCCGTCCCGATTGGCTGCGCCCCAGCGGTGTCGCCGAGGGAACTTGGGCCTACACGCAACAAAGGTCGATCGCCGACCATTACGCGGACTTTGTGGAGGGGACGCCCCTGTGTCACTTGGATCAACAATTCATCCGAGACACCTTTCCGCCGCTCCACCCGGCGACCAATTCGACCGTTTCGGCGGCATCGGCCGGTGATTCTGGGGCACCGGCCGGCGAAGATTCGAAAATCCCGGCTGCGAAAATCCGGCGGCCTTTGATTTTGGATTTGGGCTGCGGCAACGGCCGGTCGCTGATCCCGTTGGCTCGCCGCGGCTACCGAACCTTGGGCGTGGACCTGAGCCAGCCGATGCTGGAGGCCTACGCGGGCGATGCATGGAAACTGCGATGCAACCTGGTCGACTTGCAGTGCCTCGCCGACGCATCGGTCGATCACGTGATCTGCATGTTCAGCACGCTGGGAATGATTCACGGCGCGGCGAACCGCGGCCGAGTTTTGCGGCACGCACGACGCCTCGTCCGCCCGTCGGGAACCTTGGTCTTGCACGTTCACAATCGCGCCAGCGGTTGGACCGAACCGGGGGGACGGCGAAAGCTGTTGGCGTCCTGGTTCCGATCGCTCCGAGATCCCGAACATGATTTCGGCGACGAGGTCTATCGCTACCGCGGTTTAGAAAAGATGTATCTGCATCGATTTTCACGCCGCGAGATCACGGCAAGCGTGAACCGCGCGGGATGGCGAATCCGCTGCGTGAAGGCGATCAGCCTGGACGGCACCGGTCTGGTCGACTGGAAGGCGTGGCAACCGCACCGCGCCGGCGGGTTTCTGATCAAGGCCGTTGCCTAAACCATCCGCATCCGTTTCCAACTGCCTTGCATAAATCGCGAGGTCATCGCGATCGCCAGCAAGAACACCCAGCCGGTGACCACCCACCACCACCAAATCAGACGTCCGTCGTCGGGTTCGAACGCCAAGCCGATCGCGCACGCGATGACCGAAGCCGACAAGCCCGCCAGCAAGACGAACCAAGTGTCGCCGGCCCCACGCAGCGCACCGGCGACGATCAACTGTGTCGCGTCGACCAACACGTAGATCGCCACGAAACCCAACAAGCCTCTGGCCAATTCGATGGCTTCGATCGATCCCGGCGTCGGCGCGCTCCAGCGGTACAACGACATCAACTGGCCGGGAAACGCGAGATAAATGACCGCCCAAATCAGTGAATAGACCCAGCCGATCGCCAACGCGCCGGCGACGGATTTGGCCGCGCGGACCGGTCCGCTTTCCAGCAGGTGCCGGCCCACCAACACCGAGGCGGCGATGGACATCCCGACCAACGGGATGAAAGCGATCATGTTGAAGTTGATTGCCATCGTCGTCGCCCGCAGCGGCACGTCGCCGAGCCGTCCGATTTGCAACACGATCGCCGTGAATCCGCCCGCCTCGGTCAACGACATCAAGCCCGACGGCAAACCGAAAAAGAACAACTTTCGCAGCAGCCCGAAGTCCAGTGCAAACCCAGACCGGACCCGATAGATCGCTTCGAAGCGAGGTGCCAACAACAGCGCTGCGAACACGGCTCCCTTGAACCAGAACGAAATCATGCTGGCCACGCCCGCCCCCACGATGCCTCCGGCGGCCAACTGCAACGGCCCGAGCGTGATCCCGAAAATTAGCACCCAGTCCAGCACGATGTTGATCAATCCCGCGGCGATGCTGGCCCACATGATCACCCGCGTCCGCTCGGTACCGGCAAAGAAACCGCTCAGTCCGGCTTCGAAAACGATGCCGGTCGCGCCCCACAACAACAACCGCATGTACCGGGCTTCCATGTCCACCAACTCGGCCGGTTGCCCCGTCACCGTGAACAACCACTTTGCCCCCCAACCGATCGCCACGAACATCGGCAAGGTCGCCATGGCGAACCACACGACTTGCCACAAAAAACGGCCGATCTGTTCGGGACGCTTGGCCCCGACGTATTGGCTGATGATCGCGCCGGTCATGCCCGAGATCCCGACCGGCACGCAGATCAGAGTCCAAAACAAATTTCCAGCCGCCATCGAAGCGCTCATGGCCGCGCCGTCGTACCAGAGCAAAAATGTTCGATCGGCGAACAACACGAGCGAAAAAGTGCCAGTGCTGATCATCAACGGCAAGGCGACGCGAAAGACCTCGGCCATCGCGGTGGCGAAAGAATCTTCCTTGGTCGTTCGCGTTTCGGGTGACGCGGCGTGCAACGGGTCCACGATGTGCTCCGGTGTCCCTTCCCGGCCTTGTAAAATCGGCAAATGTCGGCTCCCCCTTAAGAACTCGTTTGCTTCCCCAGACAGACCCATGTCCCAATTCGACGCACCGGGCGATCTCTTGGACTTCCATCCTTCGACGCAGTCGTTTCACGACGCCGTGGTGGACGGTCTTCGGCGACGCGAAAAAACGCTGCCTTGCAAATACTTCTACGACCAAACGGGTTCGTTGTTGTTCGATCGAATCTGCGAATTGGGCGAATACTACGTCACCCGCTCGGAATTGGAAATCATGCGGGAGCGTGCCGACGAAATGGCCGAGCAAATCGGAACCGGAGTCATGTTGGTCGAATACGGCAGCGGCAGCAGCACCAAAACACGACGACTGTTGCGGCATTTGCGTTCGCCGTCGGCTTACGTGCCGGTCGACATTTCCAAGGAACACCTTTGCGCGACCGCCGACCGACTGCGTGCCGCTTTTGCGTCGATCGAAGTCCTGCCGGTTTGTGCCGACTTCACGTGTCCCTTCGATTTGCCGACCCCCGTGCAGCCGGCGTCCCACGTGGCGGTTTATTTTCCGGGTTCGACGATCGGGAATTTTACGCCCGACATGGCCGCCAAAATACTGGACCAGATCGCCACGCAGGTCGGTCTCGGAGGCGGGCTGTTGATCGGCATCGATTTACAAAAGCCGGTCGACGTCTTGCACGCCGCTTACGACGATTCGCAAGGCGTGACCGCGGCGTTCAACCTGAATCTGCTGTCCCGCATCGAACGAGAACTCGACGCCGACGTCGACGTGCAGGCGTTTGAGCACGAAGCGAAGTACAACGACGAATTCAATCGGATCGAAATGCGGCTGATCAGCCGCGTCGACCAAGCCATCCGCGTCGGCGACGAATCGTTTCGCCTGCGACGCGACGAGCCCATCACCACCGAGTATTCGCACAAGTACACGATCGACGGCTTCGCCGAGTTGGCTTCGATGTCCGGATTCGCGGTTCATCGCTCCTGGACGGATTCGCAAAACCTGTTCGCCGTCCTGCACCTGGTCGTCGAAAACTGAATCCGAAAGAAAGATTTCGTCGTCATCCGCCAAACACCGGGGACGTCTCGAATCGCTTAAAAGTTCATCCCACACACCAACGCCGGTTCGGTAAAGCACAACCGGACGTTGCCGTATTCGCGAAAATCCCAGGGAGCGTCGGGCAGCCTTTTCACGTCAAAGCGACGTTCGGTTTCGGCGACCAAGACGCTGCCCGGCGGCGCGTTGACCAGCGTCGTTCGGATGATTCGGTTCAGCGATTCCAGCGTCGTGTCGTCTTCCCACATCGCGTAGGGTGGCGACAAAAAGACGATCCAAGGCGTATCGTTTTCCGGTGCCGCCAACAACCGATCGGCCAGGCGAAAGCTGTCGCCGCCGATCAAGCGGACCTTGTTTTGGACGTCCAGCTCGTCGGCGGTCCGCTTCAAGAAATCCACCGCTTGGCGAGATTGCTCGACGGCCGTCACGTGGCTGGCACCTCGACTGAGCGTTTCAAAGGTGATCGCGCCGGTCCCGGCGAACAAGTCGAAACCGACGGATCCTTTGCAAGCGGATCCCAAAATGTTGAACAGATTTTCGCGGACGCTGTCCTTCATCGGACGCGTAAAAGCCGCGCCGTGGTAGCGAACGGTCCGCCCCCGCATCGATCCGCCGATGATTCGTAGCTTTCCCGGTACGCTCCGTCGGCCGCGACCCGTTTTTCGGTTCGGATCGAAATCCCGGTCCTGGGCGTCCGATTCCTCGGCGGGAGCACGTCGTTGGTGTTTCCTGTTCATCAGCGGAGTATAACCGTGGTGCCGTCAGTCTCGAACGCCGGCACGCCCCGAATCGCCCAAGTCCCGGTCGGTGACGAATCGACTCGCACATCCGGGCGCCGCAAACCAAGCCGGCCTTGCCGACGTAATCACCCCGACCCGCTGTCCCGAATTCCCCCCAATCCCCGTTCCGATCATGCTGAATTTTCACGGTTTTGGCGCCGTTGTTCGCTCCCTCGCGATGCTCGCCCTCGCGGGGCTCGCGTCGTCGACCGAGCCCCGGGGGCGGATCGTCGGTGCGGCTTCGCCGCAGCAAGACACGGGTTCGTCGCCGCAAGATGCTGGCGCCGATGCCGCCACGGCGGAAGTCTCCCCGGAAGAAAGCGAAGCCGCATTCCAGGAATTGTTGGAATCGCCGGAGGTTCGCCAGATCATGACGGACTTTGACACGGCCCATCAAGAACTGGTCGTCGCCCTGGGTGATCTTCGCGAAGCTCATTTGATTTTCGGCAACGGCATTGATCAGTCCGAATCCGCCAGGGAAGAATATCGCAGCCGGCGCGACGCGGTGCGAGCGGCTTTGAAAAAGACCCACCGCGCGGCCAACAAGGCCATGATGTTCCGCAACCGAGAAGCGTTCGTGTACGTCTTGACGATGGTGGAAAGCAACGAAAAACGCAGCATCTACGATTTGGACACTTACGAAAGCGCCGCGAAACTGTTGGATTTCGGCCGCAAGGACAAAAACGTGTTCAGCGCCGCACTCCGCTCCGCCGTCTCCCACGGCCAATTCGAAACGGCTCGAAGTATTTTTGAGGTGCTCCAGGGCCAGGACCTACCCGATGTCGATCGCAAGATCCAAGTGACGCTGGACGAAATCGAAGCCGACTACGAAATCGAAAGGCAACGACAGGAACGCGACAAAGACAAAACGCTGCCGAAGGTTCGTTTTCACACGACCAACGGCGACTTCGTCGCGGAACTGTACATCGAGGAAGCCCCCTCGGCGGTTTCCCACTTCATCGGCCTGGTCGAAGACGAACACTTCGAAGACCTGGAGTTTTTCCAAGTCATCGACGACTTGCTGGCCCTGTGCGGCGACCCGAATGACAACCCGGGCGATCGTTTTCTCAAAGACGAGCACGAGGCCGAGGACGCACGCAAGGCGCTACGCGGATCGCTGGTGATGGCCAACATTCCGCTGGAGCAGGGTGATTTCCTGCCCGATTCGGCGAGCAATCGTTTCGCGATTCTGATGCTGCCGCTGCCTTGGGTGACCGAAAAACAGACCGTCTTTGGCCGCGTGGTCGAAGGAATGGACGTCGTTTCGACGTTCCAGCGGGTCGATCCGGGCAAAGAAAAGAAAAAAGGGGAACTGACGTTGCCGCCCGATCGGGTGCTCAGCGCCGAGATCCTCGATCGCCCCGACACACTGCCCGAGCCGGTTTATGTCGAAACCGGCCGCGGCGAATCGTCGTTTTAGGCACGGTCGGCGTCGGTGAACCCAGGTGACCCTGTTTGTGTTTTCGACGCCTCGGAGCTATCCTGAGCGGTCGTGCCTATCGCTCAAATCCCGCCCTTCCCAGCACGTTTGCCCTAAAAAACGTGCCCTTGTCGGAGCCGACCGCTTCGCCACAGCGGCAGCCCAGCGGATCGCGGAATTCGGTCCCACCTTTGATCCCTTGTTTTCTGGAGTTTTGAACTGAAATGACCAATAAAAAAGCATCCTCCGCCTCCCGTCAGATCGGCGAACCGAACGCATCGGAGACCGTCGGACCGATCGTTTCCGACGCCGCAAAGACCGCTGACGCGGCATCGCGACGCAATTTCATCAAGGGTGGCGGGATCATGTTGGCCGGCGGTGCGATCGCCGGCAGCCAGGTTTCGATCGCGCGGGGCGCGAACGCCTTCGGCAGCGACACCATCAAAATCGGTTTGGTCGGTTGCGGCGGGCGTGGCACCGGCGCGGCGATTCAAGCACTCAACACCAGCGGTGGCGACGTCAAACTCGTCGCGATGGCGGACATCTTCGAAGATCAAGTCCAAGGCGCTTACCGCGGCATCAAGGGCAAGCACGAGGATAAGGTTGACTGCGACGACGCCAAATTCGTGGGGCTGGACGCCTACAAGAAGGTCTTGGAAACCGACGCCGACTTGGTGATCCTGGCGACCCCGCCCGGGTTCCGACCGATCATGTTCGAAGCCGCTGTCAACGCGGGCAAGCACGTCTTCATGGAAAAGCCCGTGGCGACCGACGCCCCCGGCATTCGCCGCGTCTTGGCCGCCAACGAGATCGCCAAGGAAAAAGGTCTGGCCGTTCAAGTCGGTCTGCAGCGGCATCACGAGTTCCGTTACAAGGAATGCATCGAACGATTGCAAGACGGCGCGATCGGCGATTTCATCATGGCCCGTGCGTATTGGAACGGCGGCGGCGTTTGGGTGCGGCCCCGCAAGCCCGAGCAAACGGAACTGGAATACCAGATGCGCAACTGGTATTACTTCACCTGGCTGTGCGGCGACCACATCGACGAACAGCACATCCACAATCTGGATGTCATCAACTGGGTGATGGGCGGCCATCCGGTCGAATGCCAAGGCCAAGGCGGTCGCGAAGTCCGAACCGGAAAGGACAACGGCGAAATTTTCGATCACCACATGGTCGAATACACCTACGGCGACTCCGAATACGGCAAAGGCGTCAAAATGCTCAGCCAGTGCCGCCACATCCGTAACTGCTGGAACAGCGTCAGCGAGCACCTGCACGGCACCAAGGGGTACTGTGACATCAGCGCCGCGAAGATCTACAAGCCCAACGGCGATCTGGCGTGGGAAAGCGACGCCGAGGAAGTCCGTCAGAAAGGCTGGCAGCAAGAGCACCACGACCTGTTCAGCGCCTTGCGGCGGGGCGAGGTGCCCAACGAAGGCGACTACGGCGCGCACAGCACCATGACCGCGATCATGGGACGCATGGCGACCTATGGCGGCAAAGTCGTCAAGTGGGACGAAGCGATCAACAGCGACATTCTGCTTGCCGACACCGACGCGATGACCAGCTTCGACAGCGAAGCCCCGGTCAAACCCGACGAAGACGGCTACTATCCGGTTGCCGTCCCCGGTGAAACGAAAACCGTCTGATCCGGCCACGGTTCCGACACCAGTCGAACCCGACGAAAACCTCCGGTGCAAGCCGGAGGTTTTTTGATGCGTGAACCCGCCCGGCGACGTCGACGCGTCACCGCCTTTCCGAGCGCCCGCGGGGAGCGGGACCACGGGTGAGTTTCTTGTGTGAGTTTCACGTGTGAGTTTCACGGGCGGCCCGTTTCCCGTCACTTTCGCGTTGTCACGGGACCCGCCGGTTCTGTAGTGTGATCTCGTCCGCCGCCCCGTCTGCGAATCGACGGGCGAGGCAGTCGAAACAGCACCGCCAGGAAACCACGCCGTGATTCAACCCTCCCCACGCTCATCGACCTTGTCGGTTCCCGAAACGCCGCTGGAACGTCTGCGGGTCGTCCGGCAAACGGTCATGGCCGAGGCCGAGGCCCTGCAGCGGTGTGCCGAGAAACTGACCGGTGATGCCGTCACCGCGGCCGAAGAAACCGCGGCTTGCAAAGCCAGCGTGATCGTCACCGGCATCGGCAAGGCCGGCTGGGTGGGCCAGAAAATCGCCGCGACGTTGTCCAGTCTCGGTTGCCCGGCGCATTTCCTGCATCCCGGCGAAGCCGTTCACGGTGACCTGGGCCGCGTCCGCAGCGAAGACCTGGTGTGGGCGTTTTCCAATTCCGGTCGTAGCGATGAATTGGTCGCGATCGCATCCCACTTGCGACAAAACAGCGCCGGATTGATCGCGATCACCGCCGATCGAGAGAGCCCGCTGGCCGCCGCCGCCGACTTGGTCGTTCCGATCGGCCGGCACACCGAAGCTTGCCCCAACGGTTTGGCCCCCACGTGCAGCACGACGGTCATGATGGCTGTCGGCGACGCGATCGCCGTGCTGGCCAGTCAAATCAAACGATTCACGCCGCAGGACTTTGCCCGCTTTCATCCCGGCGGTGCGTTGGGGAGAAAACTGGTCACCGTCGACGAAATCATGCGCCCGCTGCCGGATTGCCGCGTCGCCAATCAAGACGTGCCGATCCGCCAAGCCACCGTCGTCGCGGGGCTTCACGGTCGCCGCAGCGGCGCGGTGATGCTGGTCGACGCCGCGGGAAAACTGGTCGGGGTTTTTACCGACAGCGACCTGGCCAGATTGTTGGAATCACGACGCGATGCGGATTTGGATCGTCCGACGCGTCAGCTGATGACATCGAATCCCACGACGATCCCGGTCGGAGCTTTGCTGCAAGAGGCGATCGCATTATTGGCCCGCCGTCGGATCAGCGAATTGCCGGTCGTCGACGGGAACGGCCGACCGCTCGGCTTGGTCGACATCACGGACATCTTGTCGCTCGATGACGGCGAGCGATCCGGCGGGCGAGCGACGACGAAGGCTTCGTCGGCCAAGTTAACCGCGTTTCCTTAGGCGATCGATGGAAGACTTCAAACAATCGGTCGCCGAACAAATCCACTGCGTGATCTCGGACGTCGACGGCGTGCTGACCGACGGGCGGATCGTTTACGACGACAAGCTGACCGAGATAAAGTGTTTTCACGCTCGTGACGGGTTGGGCATCAAGCTGTGGATGCGCAGCGGATTCGCGTTCGGCATCCTGACGGCGCGTCGGAGCCGTATCGTGCCGCATCGCGCTGCCGAGTTGGGCATCCAGGCGGTCGAGCAAGGTTTCGAAGACAAATGGCCGGCGGCGCAAATGATGATCGGCGAACTCGGCTACACGCCCGAGCAGACGTGTTACATCGGTGACGATTTGCCGGACGTCGCGGTGATGCGTCGAGTCGCCCTGGCCGTCGCGCCGGCCGATGCGTCACGCGACGCACGCCGGGCGGCAAACTGGACGACGCAGTCGATCGGCGGCGGAGGCGCGGTGCGTGAAGTGCTAGAACGATTGCTACGGGCCAAGGGCCAATGGGAGCAACACGTGCCGACGTGATCATGCAACGAGCGTCTGATTACTTCACGTCGCTGGCGATCTTGGTCGCCTTGGCGATTCTTTATCAAACGGCCGCGGATCGTTGGCTCGTCCCGCCGGCGATGAAATCGGTTCCCATGGCCGGCCAGGTCTCGCTGCGCCCTCGTGAGTCCTTGACCGATCTGTTTCCGCAAGACGCATGGCAACGCGGGACGTGCAATCAAATTCAGATGCGCGACGCGGTGTTGTTGTTCAAGAACCTGACGCCGGGTGAAGACAACCTGCTGACATTTTCGCCGGTCACGGTGATCTACGGGCGCGGATTGCAGGCGGATTCGGCGACGCGTCCGCTGATCATGGAAGCCGAGAAAGCGGAACTGAAATTCGCCCGGTCCCTAGACTTGGAAGCGATGAGCAGCGAAGCCCCGCCGATCGAAAGCGGTAACCTGATCGGCAACGTGCGGATCCGAAGCGAGCGACCGCCGACAAATCAGGGCGACGACCGAACCCGGTCGGACTCGTCGGGCGAGGACGAAACGCCGATCGATATTCGCACCAGCTACATCAGCATCGATCGTCAAAAAATCTGGACGACGCAACCGCTGACGATGAGTTTCGGCGAGGCGCGTTTGTCGGGACGCGATCTGACGTTGTATCTGATGGAAGCCGCGACGCCGCAAACCCGCGACCTGGGTTCGATTTTGGATCGCATGGAACTGATTTACCTGGACGAATTGGTGATCCCGATCGGTCCGTCCGGCCACGACGAGTCAGACGAATCCTCCGTCGCCGCAACGCACAAGGGACGCCCCGACCCGATCGGCTTGTTGCGGATGACTTGCTCTGGTGGCGTGGCGTATGACTTTGCGCTCGGCGAGCTGGCGTTGCACGATTCCGTTTCCTTTCGGCATCAGACCTCCGGACAGGACGACGACCAGTTCGACTGTAACGAGCTGACGTTGTTGCTACGCGATCCGCTGAACAGCGATCTGCCAAGGACAGGCCCCCTGGACTGGATTTCCGAAGTCACCGCCGTGGGAACGGCTCAGGAACCGGCATCGCTGTGGATGCCCGGTCGCCTGTTCGGTTTGGTCGCCGACCGGATCCACTTGGACGTTTCCGGCGGCATTTTAGAAGCCTCCAATGTGGTCCCCCCGGCCGGATCCACGTTCATACCGGCGGTTGCGAAGAAGGCGGTCACCATTCGTTACGCCGGAATCGTCGCGGGACTGGACAAGCTGACGTATCGGTTCGACTCGGCCGAGCCGCGACGGATGGGACGATTGATCGCGCCGGGACAAGGCCGCATTCGCATCGAACAAGATCGATCACCGGTTCGCAGCCTGTCGTGGTCGCAGATGTTGGAAATCAAACCGGCGGCGACCGGAACGCCGGTTCCCCACAGCACGCCGATCGGAGATGCGTCGACTTTCACCCGGCCGGGCCTCGCCGGATCGAACTCGTCCGAACCCAGCCCGTCGGGACAAAACAAACAAGGCGACTGGACTTTTGAATTCGCCGAAATGCAAGTCAACGTGGATGGTGATGTCCACGCCGCGCTTGCCGATGGCGGATCGTTCGCCGCCGGCCACGTCCGCTGTGACTTGAAACCGTCGACGCAGACGCCCGACGGCGAAGAACAGACCTTGGTGCCCAGCGGGTTCGTTGCCAAAGAAAACGTGCGGATGGACACCCGCGCCGTTCGCGCTCAGACGGACGATCTGACGTTGATGTTCCAGGAAAAGGGGGCCGACGATGTGGCGGCCGATCCGACCGTCGTCGGCGGCGAAGCCGACAGCCCGCTGCGGCACTGGGTCATGCAGCCGCGGCCCACGGACGTCGACCAGGATGCCGCGGTCCGGGCGACGGCCGAACCGATTGCCACCAAGCCGCCGACGATCCGGGGACGCCAGATCATCGCCAACCTGTCGTTGATCGACGGCAGCATGACCGCCGACGACTTGTCCGTTCGCGGCGGCGTTCAGTTGACTCACGCGGTCCGCGTCGGGGAGAAAACGCTGGACGCTTTGTTGCGAGGCGACCAATTGAGATGGGTCAACCGTGCCGGCGCGGATACGATTTCCTTGTTCAGCGGCCCGTACGCTCGGGCCCGGCTGGACTTGGGCGACGGCTACTTTGTCGGACCCGCGATCCACATCCGCCCGAGTGCGAACGTGGTCGAAATCGACGAAGCCGGTGAGTTTCAGATGCCCACGGAGATCCTTCCGACCGGCCTCGGACAACGACCGGGCGAAACGGTGACCGACGACGCCGGCGGTTTGAATTGGACCAGCGCGCCGCTGTGCCGGTTCGGCGGGAGCATGGTGTTCGACGGCCGAGCCGTCGTCTTGGACGGCGGCGTGACGATCGACGCCTCGCTGAATCACGAGGCGACGCCTTGGGACATGCAACTGCGAGGTGACCGACTGGTCGCGACCTTGGCCGATGCGGTCAAGCTCCGCGACATGAAGACGCTTCGCGGAGCCAGCATTCACCAACTCTCGCTGTCGCGATCGGGCGATCAACCGGTCACCGTCGAAGCCAAGTCGCTCGACGCCCTCGGTCGTCCGCAAACGCAACACGTGCTTCGCGCCCCGATCCTGACGTTTGTCCCCGCCGAAGGCGGTCAACTGATCGGCGAAGGCCCCGGGTCTTATTGGGCTTGGGCGGCCGGCAAGATCGACGCGCCGGGCGATCGAAACGGTCGACCGTCCGTCGGCGGCGGTGAATCCGGTTCGACGCCCCGGCCTCGGACGACGGTCGAAGCGGCTCAACTGTTCAACCGCACGGCGGCGGACGACACCGAAATTCAGGCCAGCCCGCTGGACGCCGATGAAAGCCTGCCGATCAACGGGCTGCATCTGACGTACTACGACAAATTGGTCGGAAGCTTGCAGAACCAAAGCTTGACGTTCAATCGCGACATCCACATCGGCGTCCGAGAAGTTTCCGGCTTCGGCGACCCGGTCGACGTGATGTCGATGCAACAATTGGCCGACGGCCAGATGACGATCCGCTGTGATCGACTGCAGTTGGCCGTCGATCCGGCCGGTCCAGACGCCGGTCTGCCGGGAACACGACCGGCGGGAACACGACCGCGGGACGCTTCACGGTTCCCGAGTTTCACGACCGACGGCCGGCGTACGGATTCTTTGGGTTCTACGGCTTGGGAAATGTTGGCCGACGGTGGTGTATTGTTCCGAGATAAAAGGAACACAAGATTGATCGAGGTGTCCGCCAGTCGGGCATCCTATCAATCCGCCAAGGACAATTTCAGTTTGCAGGGAACGCCGACGCGGGCGGTGATCGTGCGGCGAACCATGCCGGGTCAGCGTCCGTTGGAAAGCAGCCACACGATGGTCAACGTCGCAAACTTGCAGTCCGAGGAAATCAAACTCCATTTGGACCTCCAAGGCATGAAACTGGGAGAACTGCCCTCCGGTGCAGGCTCCAGTCGTCCGGGGACGCGTTAGGCGATGAAACTGTTGAAGCTGGCGGAACCGCCGAGCCCGTCCGACTTGCCGAAACCCGGTGGTCAGGCGGTCGTTCTGATTCACGGCATGATGTCGGGCCGGCGAAGCATGCGGATGATCGCGGAGGAATTGATCGCCGCCAAGTTTCACGTCACCAATTGGGGATACGCCACCCTGACGCGATCGATCCGTCGTCACGCCGACGATCTGGGCCGGGTCTTGCGAGATCATTTGGCCGATCCCAGGTTCGACCATCTGCATTTGGTCGGCCACAGCATGGGATGCATCATCGTCCGGCAAACTTTGCAGTCTGTTGCCATGCCCGTCGGATCACGCGTCGTCATGTTGGCCCCGCCCAACGCGGGTTCTCGTTTGACCCGAATTCCGGCCGGCCCGTTGGCGTCCTGGTTTCCTCCGATCGCGGAACTTTCCGAGGCTCAGGACAGCTTGGTCAATCGCTTGCCGCCGCCGGTCGGGATCGAAGTCGGCGTGATCGCGGCGGATCGCGACCGGATCGTGGAACTGTCCAGCACCCATTTGGCGACCCAGCAGGATCACGTGGTCGTGTCCGCCACGCACCAACGGCTGCCGCTGGTTCCTCAGGCCGTGCGGCAGGTTTGTGAGTTCCTGAAGGCTGGCTGTTTCTACCGCGAGGACGTCCTGCGACGACGAGCGGCTTGAACCTTTGCTAGCAACCGAGACGCTTGCGTCGGCACCCTATGAGTTAGGCGATGTGAAATTTCTCTTTTCAGTCGCTGTGTCGATCCGTACGATACGGTCTGAAACGGATTGTCTTTTCTGAACCCGGCTACCGAGCCGACCGATCAGCTCGAATGGCGTTCGAAACACGCGTCGGGCCGTCGGCAAACAAGAACGGATTGAAGGATGCGAAACATTTTCATCATCGGCATGTTGTTGGTCGGTGCTTCGTTGGCCGGCTGGTTCACCATCGAACATGACGGCGAGGACACCGGGATCAAGTTCGATACCAGTGAGATTCGCAACGACATCGGCAAGCTCCGCGAAAAGGGTCGCGATTATTTGGATCGTCGCGAACAGCAACGCGAAGCAAACCGGATCGAAGGGACGCAGGCCGACTTCGATTCGCCGGCACCCGCCGCGTACGACGAACGATTTTATGACGCGCAACCTTACGGCGAACAAACGTCCGGCGGCTTCCCCACCCAAGCTTACCCGGCCCCCTCGCCGACGGACGATTGGCGTCGCGGGCAAACCTACGATCAGGCCGAACTTCGCCGCGACGATGCTTTTTACAGCAACGATCCGGCGCGGCGATCTTACTGAGCCGGTCACCCGGTCGTGGGTGTCGACGCCGCGTCGTGTGACGTCCCCTCGCGACGCGCCCCTCAAGCGATTCTTCGCCACTCGAATTTCATCCGGTGTTGTGGCCGGCTTGCAGACCGTCGGGCGAAAAGATCGAGCGGCCGCCGTCGACCGGTAAACAAACGCCCGTGATGAAGCTGTTTTCGCAAAGCATCTGAATCGCGTGGGCGACATCGCCGGGGGTGCCGATGCGACCGACCAGCGTGCTGTTGATCAGCGAATCACGGACTTCCTGCGAGACGTCGTCGGCCAACAAGACCGGTCCGGGCAAGACACAGTTGACCCGAACTTTGGGGTGACGCGTCCCCAGTTCGACCGCCAAGCTTCGCGTCATCACCTCGATGCTGCCCTTGCTGGGGAAATACGCCGCGTGATCCAAGTAGGGCCGCGACGTCGCCCAGTCGCCCAGGTTGACGATGCAGCCCCCGGTCGCCTGAGTGACCATTTGCAGACCCGCCGCCCGCGCACAAAAAAAGGTGCCCATGGCGTTGATATCAAAATACCGACGGACTTCGTCGGCGGTGATGTTTTCCAAGCGACGCGGTGACCAAATCGCGGCACTGTTGACCAACACGTCCAAACGCCCGAAGGCTTCCACGACCCGGGCGATCAATCGGGAGGGCACCTGTTCGTCGGCCAGCGAGCCTTGCGTGACGATCGCCCGGATGCCGTGACAGCGTTGCAGATCGGCGGCGGCTGATTCGGCCTGCTCGACGCTTTCGTTCGCGTGGAGCGCAACGTTGCACCGGAGCGAGGCGAAGTGTTCCGCGATCGCTTGACCGACCCGCGGAGCTCCGCTGCCGGTGACCAGGACGACGGGGGAATCGGTTCGGAAAGTCTGTTGCAGTGGATTCATGCCACCACTATCGGGCACCGGCGAGCATTCGAAAGACTTCGTCCAAACGCCGTCGGATCAGGGACGCCCACCGTTCGTAGCCTTCCTCGTTCTGATGCAAGCGATCCTCTGTGAACAGGGACGCCCGAGGAACTTTGTCGGCGTCCAAATAATGTTCCGCCGTGGCGACGTAATAAACGTTCGGCTCGGTCAACGCGACCCGCCGGAGTCGCGCGTTCAGGTCGGCGATCGCCGGCCAAGCCTCGTAACGCTTCGGCGTCGGCGTGACCTCGACGATAAAGATCGGGGCTTCGCTCTGGTGCCGTTTGGAGACGTCGATGATCGATTCTAACCACCGTCGGACTTGATCGGGCGTGTGATCGCTATCGCCGCCGGACACGTCGTTGGCGACGAACAGCACCAGGCCGCGATATTCGTGCGGCGTGATCACCCGCGACGCGTAGTGGGCCAGGTCGCTAAATTTAGCCCCCCCGTAACCGCGACGGATCGTGCGGTAGGGGGCCATGTCGCGGGCGATGGTCTTCCACAATCGAATGCTACTGCTGCCGATGAACAACACCGCGTCGGCGGGATCGGGCTCGGTTTCGTCCAGCATTTCCAGCTTGCGAATCTCTTCTTCCCATTTCGCGATCTCCGGCGGCAGTTCGGCGGATTCGGCCTTCGAATCGGACTTGCCGATCGGAAATTCCGTGGTGTCGACGTCATCGATCAGCACGCCGCGGGCACCACCCTCGACCTCCTGGGCGACCACGTGCCGAGACGTCGCGCTCAGGAAAACTCCGATCGAAAGGCAAGTCAAAACGAAAACAGGGGGGCGTCGCATGAGATCGGCTGCGGGCAAGAGGATCGGACGGTCCAAAGGCGACATGATAACCCGCCCCGTGCCGGTCGGCCTACGCGACCGCTTGGCAAACCGCACAAAAGTAGATCCGTCGCGACGCCACGTCGATCGTTCGGATCGGCGATTCGCACAGCGGACACGTCGTTTTGCCGTAAACCCGAAAGCGTTCCTTGTCGTCCAGTCGGGCCAGCGGTTTCCCGACTTCCTTGGCCGTGACGCTGATGATCTTGCCGTATTTCAAACCGACTTTCATCATCTTGACCAGCGATTTCCAGATCGCGGTGAACTCCTCGTCGGTCAATTCGTTGCCGGGCGTCTGGGGATGGATGCCGGTTTCGAATAAAACCTCGGCGCGAAAGATGTTGCCGACGCCGGCGACGATCGATTGGTCCAGCAACAGCCCGCCGATCGGTTTGCCGCTTTGCCGCACGGCCGCCCAGACTTTCGCTTGACGACCGCCGGCGAGAGGATCGGGGCCGAGAGAGCTTTCGATTTTCGCTTTCGTGTCCGGGTCGATGACCCGACAAGTGCTGGGGCCGTTTAAGTCCAACGTGACTTCGTCGCCGATCATTCGCATGCGGACTTTCCCCCGCGGTGGCGGTGAAGGTCGGCCGTGTGAGCGAAAGGAACCGTAGCGGCCCAGGTGAACGTGAACGATGCGGTCGCACTCGAATCGATAGAACAAATGTTTGCCGGCGGCAGTGACCTGTTCCAACTTTCGCAGATGGACTTTCGCGGCATCGACGGTAAAGCGTCCCTGTGGACTCGTCACCGAAATGGTTTGCCCGCCCAGTTGCACGGTTTGCTGACGGGCCAAAAAGTGAGTCTTGTGGCCTTCGGGCATGAACGCTGGACGCTGTCTGGATAAGGGTGGGGAACAGAAAGTTTGTCGGACGGGGAGACTATCGGCGACCGGCAAGCGCACAAAAAAGCCCTCCCGAAACCGGGAGGGCTTGAAAAGTTGATCATGGACGGCTTGAGAAGATCAGCCGGCGTCTTCGATCGAGATCGCTTCACGCATGTTGCGAGTCCCCAGGGCTCCCCACACGCCATACGGGCTCGGCTCGCCGGGCAGCGTCCGCTCCGGGTCACTGGCGACGGCCGAAACCGGTCCGCGGTTCTGGTCACCCACGTCGATGTTCTGACTGATGAAGTGCGTCGAACCGTCGCCCATCACGACATGGCATCCGCCGGGGTGAC
>CAYVRC010000080.1:0-25240 GCA_964453205.1 uncultured Pirellulaceae bacterium
TTTGCAGGCTCAGATTGATTCGCCAAAAAAAACTGTCGTGGCTGGTCGTTTCGCCGGCCGAGGCGATGAAGACCACCGTGTCACCGGCACGGACGCGAGCGGTCAGGCCTTTGAACGGACGATTGTTGCTTTTTTGCTGCCCCGAGAACAGACGCCGATCGCCGGCGAGGATCGTCGCCTTGATGCCGTCGCCTTCGCGGGTTCGATGCCCGATCATGCCGCTGATTCGCACTTCGCCGCCACGCGGAACGGTCCAGCGTCGGATCACGGCGCCGGCTTGTCCTGGCGCGTCGTCGTCGGGACCGGGGTGCCCCATTTCGACGCCCAACGAGGCGTATCCGAGCGGGCCGGGGCTGGGATATTCACGGTCGGCGGTCCAGCGGTTGTCTTGGAACACGGGCAGGGGCGTGAAATCGACGACGTTTTGTTCCGACAGACGACCGGTCCCATAAGTCCACAACGAACGCGGGTCGGGGACCGGATCGACGGGCGTCACGGGCGTCGACAAGAACTCTGACATCATTCGTCGCTGGGCATCGCCGGGCGTCCGCCCGTGGACGCGTCGAAACAGCTCATCGACCGCCTGTTGCACCGAAGCTCGATCGTCGGGATCGACGACGACGCGGACCTGATCGGCCAAGCTTTTGGCCAGAATGCCGGCGTGACCATGGTTCAACAGATAAAGGGCTTGCTGCGGCACGGTCGTGTAGTATCGCCGGGGCGCGTGGGCATCCGGGCTGGCGAAATCGAAGGTGCGAAACAGCGAAGGCAAGTTCTGGCGATCGATCATCGCGTACACGGTTCGACGCTCGGCCAAACTGGAAAGCGTGATGTCGACGGGCGTTCCGCCGATTCGCGAATCCAATTGCCCGGCCACCTGGAGCATGGAATCCCTGAGCGATTCGAAGTCACGTCGTCGCCGGTTGGCACGGGTCATCAGTCGGTTTTCCGGATCGACAGCCGCCGCGACCTCGCCGACTCGGCTGCTTTGCCGATACATCCGCGTCATCACGATACGACGGATCAGCCGTTTGATGCTGAAGTCGGTGGCAAAGTCGAAGGCCAAATCGTCCAAGACTTCGGGGACCGCCGGGGCGGCGGTGCGGAAGCCGAAATCGCTGGGGCTGTCGACCAGCGGCCGTCCGATCAGGTGCATCCAAACGCGGTTGACCATCACCCGCGCGGTCAAAGGGTTTTCGGAATCGGCAATGCGCTCGGCCAACTGGAAACGTCCGCTGCCGTCGTCGAAGGCGGCTTCCTCGGCACCTCGGAGGCTGGTCAAGTAGCGACGCGGCGCGACTTCGCCACGATTACCGGGCTGGCCGCGGACGAAGACGTGACTGTCCCGCGGGTTCGGAAGATCGAACATCGCCAGCGGACTCGGGATCGCCGAATCGTCGTCGTTTTCATCGGCGTCGTCTTTGCCGCGTCGGTTTTCCGCCGGCACCGTGCTGCTCGCAAAGACGCCGTAAAGACTGTAGTAATCGACCGTCGGAATCGGATCGAACTTGTGATCGTGACAACGCGCACACGTCACGGTCAATCCCAACAGCCCCCGCGTGACGACGTCGATACGATCGTCCAGGATGTCGTGTCGATTCAAATAACGACGTCCGACGGTCAAGAATCCCATCGCATCCAAGTCGCCCCGCTCGTTCGTCGGGTCGGTGCGATCACCGGCCAACTGGTGCATCAACATCTCGTCATACGGCATGTCGGTGTTGAAAACCCGAATCACCCAATCGCGAAAACGCTCGCTGCCATGGATGCGTCGATCTTTGCCCGCGGTGCCGTAACCGATCGTGTCGGCGTAGCGTGCCACGTCCAACCAGTGTCGCCCGAAACGCTCTCCGAACTCTGGTCGCGACAACAACTCATCGACCAATCGCGGGTACGCATCCGGTCGCGTCGATGTGGTGAACGCTTGGACTTGGTCGAACGAGGGTGGGGTGCCGATCAGATCGAAATACAAACGGCGGATGAGTGTCGACCGATCGGCGGTTGGAGCGCCCGGCACACCGACTTTCTCGGCGCGATCGGCCGCGATCGCGTCCAGCAAGTCGCGTTGTTGTCCGTCAAACGCCGCCGCGTCGATGGCTTGGGCCGCCGCCGCGTCGACGGCCCGCGGGGGCACGAAAGCCCAATGAGATTGCGGGTCGCGGGTCAGCGGCGAAACGTCTCGGCCAGCGTCGACGACCGCTTGTCGGGGATCGGCCGCGCCGGAACGAATCCAGGTCCGCAGCACTTCGATCGCATCGGCGTCCAGTTTGCCGTCGGGCGGCATCTGCATGTCGGCGTCTTTGTACAGGACCGCTTTCATGATCAAGCTGGCGTCGGGATCGCCCGGAACCAGCACCGGCCCCTGGGATCCGCCGGTCAACATCGCCGAGGCGCTGTCGAGCAACAGGTCACCGCTCGCTTCGCCGCTTTCGTTGCTGTGACATTCGTAACAGCGATCGATCAACAGCGGACGGACTTTGGATTCGAAAAATTCGAGGGCCGGGCCGTCATTCGCCGAGGCGGTCTCGCCGGCCCCGACCGACGCGGCCAGCAACAAGATGGCGGCGAATCGCAAGATTCCGGTGAGCCGCAGCGCAGGTCGACGGCGATCTTCGAGACAAACTTTCGGCATGGTCGATTCGGGCGGGAAGCGCCGTGGTGGGGTTCGATGGCGGGCGAAGTGGCGAGACCGTTCAGTGTACACGACTTATCCACACCTCAAAGCTTGCCCCTCCGTCGCCTGCGGCCCGCCTGTCGACGAGCTTTGCCGCAATTCGGTCGCCGAGACTCCGCATTTCGCCCTGAATCGGCTACCGTCTGGCCTCGACTGTTTTTTCCCCGACGGAACCCAAGTTTCACCGCGACGGATGCCAATGAACTCCGAAGATTTTCGACCTTCCGCTTCTCTAAGCGACGACCGATACGAGGACGTGCCCGACGACATCGCCGCCGACGAAGGTTTGTCGTCGACTGAGGATGGCTCGACCGAGGATGCCTTGACCGATGAGGAACGCGACGAGATCACTGCCGCCCGCCAGGCGTTCGAGATGCCCGGCGCGACCACCGAAGAAATCATCGCGTCGGGCCACGGCGACTCATCGACCGCCGACGCCGACAGCGAATTTGACGCCGCGGCGGACGATCCCGCGTTGATCGAAATGGCGCAGCCCTTCGTCGGCCGGTGGAACCGGTTGATCAGCACGACGAATTGGGAAAAAGGACGCATCATCGCCGCCTGGCGATCCGCCTTGATCGAAAGTGGCGCGCCGGCGACGCACTACAGCGACGAAGCCTGGGTGCGGCGTGTCGGCGGCGTCACGTCGCCGCACGTCGGTCGACTCCGCCGCGTCTACGAACGATTCGGGTCGACGCAGGAAACCTATGAAGGCGTTTATTGGAGTCATTTCCTGGCCGCGCTGGACTGGGACGACGCGCCGCTGTGGTTGGAGGGGGCCGCGCGAGAATCCTGGAGCGTGGCGGCGATGCGGGAGATGCGATGGCAAGCCCACGGGGCCGTCGATTCGCAACGACCGACGAACAGCCAAATCGTCGAAGTCGACCTGGACGAGGACGTCGTCCTGCCGGCCCAAGGCGGCGGACGGGATCGCAGTTACGATGACGAAGCCGACGACATCAGTGTCGGGCCGATCCCCGAGGGCCCCGATTTCGGCGACGGCGAAGAACTTCAATCGTTGCCCGGCGGACGCGAATCCGGTGGCGGCGTTGCGGCCGATGATCCGGCGTCGACGTCTCCGGTGCAACCATTTGTCGGGCTGCCGAAGCTGCCCGACGATCTGTCCGACGCCGTGGAAACGATGAAGCTGTCGATCCTGCGTCACAAGAGCGGCGGCTGGCGCGACGTCGATGTCGACGACGTCGCCCGCTACCTGGACGCGTTGGGCGTGATGCTGCGAGCGTGATGCTGACAACTTGATTCAGCGGACGTCATTCAGCGGACGATCCGCACGGCCTTGGTCGCCAAGACGTGCGGCGTTTGCAATCCCGTCAAAAAACCCTGGTCCCCGATCACGCGGACTTCGCTGTTCAAATGTCGGCGGATGTTGAATCCCGGACTGGGCGTGACGTAGGCGACCGTCCGGCCGACGTTGTCTTGCAAGGCGAACGGCGGATGATGGGCGCGGGCCGAATAGACCTGAACCAGTTTTCCGGTCATGCCGATTTCTTCGCCGGCGGATCCGGGATCGTCGGCGGGGGCGTCCGAGCGATAGGCGGTTTCCAGCGGTGCCGCGACGATCGGTTCGGGCAGGGGCGTCGGTCCGTCGGGATTCGGGGCCAGTTGATTCGGGGCCAGTTGATTCGGGGCCAGGGCGATCGCGGGAACCACCGACGGCGCGGGGTTGCCCTGGACGACGTCGTTTCCGTCGCGGCGCCGGGCGATGCGTCGGTACTGCTGGGCCCGTTCGACCAAGACCTTGGCTCGCGAGGCGACCAGTGCGTCGGTTGCCGTCGCGGCCAGACGTGCGGCCGCCTGTTGGATCGGTTCGATTTCGGCGGCCGCGGCCGCGTCGGCGATCAGACGCGAAAAGACCAACTGCAGCCGCGCGATGTCGGCCGTCGCGGCTTCTCGTCGGATCGTATCGACCCGATCGGCGTCGACGTGGCGGACCGACGGTGAAAGACTTTCCGCCGCCCGCGACAAGGCCGACGTCATGCGGCCGGTTTCCAAGGTCGGGCCGTACCGCTGGGAGTCGGTTCGCCCGACCGCCGCGGCCAAGTCATGGGTTTTCATCGGTTGCAAGTTGGAAACCTGGGCGACCGCGCCGGCTCGGGACGCACCGACCCAGTTGGAATCGCCGGCAGTCTCGTCGGGCTGCGGCGTCTGTAGATCGGCCTGGTGACGTGAATCCAGCAAACGGGGTTGGCCGGTGAACCTGGCTTCGGAGCGACCGGAAACGAAGTCTTGCACGGGATTCGGCCGGGGGTCGTGACGACTCGTCTGATCGCCGGTGTTTTGTTCGTCGGCGTTTTGTTCGGGCAACCATTTTTCGGCCAGACCGGATCCGATGGGCTGCGGGCCGACGGGCTGCGCTCCGATGGGCTGCAATTCCGCCGGGCCGTCGATCGGAATCAGGCTCCCGGGTGCCGTCGCGGGATCGCTACCGGCGAAACGGTCTTGCCGCTCTTCGCTTTCCGGGTCGGCCGATTCGGCTGTGCGTTCGTCGGCGCGGCGGCGTGGCACCAGGTCCGGCGTCTCGGTGATCGAAGGCGACTTGGCGGACGCCTGCGTGACGGAAAAGCGACTCCGAGTGGCTTGATCGGTGTCGCGGCGGGAGGCCGACGGGCGGGCGGCCGGGGCGCTGCGGGCCGTTTCGTCGCGGGTGGCTTTCGCGTCGGCGGCTTGTTTTTCGGCGATCAGTCGCGACCTTTCGACCGATTCGACGAGCGCTTCGGCGGTTTCGACGATTTGTTCGCGGTGCACCCAGCGGAATTCACCCGAGGGCGGCACGATCCGGTACCACTGCATCGGCCCGTCGGGGCCTTCGCGTTCGCTGCGACCCAGCACGGTCACACTTTCGCCCTCGGGCAGTTGAATTTGCCAACGATATTGTCGGGCGCGACCCAATTGGGTGCCGATCCAGACGACGCTGCGGTCTTGGGTGACGGTTCCGGTTTCGCCGCGTGAGTCGAGTTCGACGTCTTCGGACGGGATCCAAGAAAAGCTGTCGTCCGGCGGACGCACGCCCAGCCAGCCGTCTTCGGTCTCCAAGTACACGTCCAGGGCCTGGCCGTGCCGCAGGGCTTCGGTGCGATAGAAATCGCCACCGGGGCCGCAACGGGTATAGGCCGCGTCATGAGCGACGTAAACGGTGTAAGGCTCGGCATCGATGTCGGACGTTTCGCCGCGGGCGGTTCCGCCCGCCGGTCCCGCAAGGCCCGCGGACGTGCCGACCAGGATCAGGACGAGCGAGGAAAAGCGGCGGCGGATCGATTCGAAAAGTTCGCTGACGGACATGGTGGGAGGCTCTCCACGGTGAAGCGGCCCGGCCGGAATGCTGCGACCGCGTGAAGGCGGAAATAGTCCACCAGGCCGTCCGGTCACAAGACGAATTTTTCGATCCGCGAACTCGGCCAGCCATTCGGGAATGCGATTGACCGTCGTCGGGCGGGTTTCGTAAATCCGGTGGGATTGATCGGTCCGCCAACCTTCAAGATCCGAACCATGCCCAAAACGATTTTCTTCTCCGTCGGCGAACCCAGTGGGGACCAGCATGCCGCCAGACTGGCGAGCGAGCTGGTTCGTCGGGCGCCGGGGATTCGGTTGCGGGGATTCGGGGGCCCGGCGATGGCGGCCTCCGGCTGTTCGCTCGATCGGGACCTGACATCGCACGCCGTCGTGGGGCTGTTGGAAGTCCTGCCCAAATTGCGGGACTTTTTCCGTTTCGCCGATCAGGCCGAGGAAGTCTTCCGGGCCGGCGGGATCGACGCGGTCGTGTTGGTCGACTTTCCCGGTTTCAATTGGCACATCGCCAAGCGTGCGAAGAAGTGCGGCATTCCTGTCTACTATTTCTGTCCGCCCCAGTTGTGGGCTTGGGGCGGCTGGCGAACCGCCAAGATGCGGCGACGGGTCGATCACGTGTTGGCCGTGCTGCCGTTCGAAGAATCCTTTTTTACCGCCGCGGGCATTCCGGCGACGTATGTCGGTCACCCGTTCTTTGACGCCGTCGCCGAAAAAAGGCTGGACGCGGCCGTGATGGCAAAGCTGGGCTTGGCCGTTTCCGGGGGTGGTGATCTGGTGGCCGTCCTGCCGGGTTCGCGATCCCACGAAGTCCACCGGAATTTTCCGCTGATGCTGGAGGCCATTCGCCGACTGCATCGCCGTCGCCCCGAAACGGTCTTTGCCGTCGCGGCTTACCGCGACCAGCATTGCTTGTGGTGTCGCGACCAGTTGACCGACGGGGATCGAGGATTGCCGATTCGATTTTTTGTCGATTCGACCAGCGAGATCGTCCAGGCGGCCAAGTGCGCGATGATGGTCAGCGGATCGGTCAGCCTGGAATTGATGGCCCGGCGGACGCCCGCGGCCGTGATTTATCGCGTCGGACGGTTCTTGCACGAAGTCGGCAAACGTGTGGTCAAAGTCGACAGCATGACCTTGCCGAACTTGATCAACCGTCGCGTCTTGTTTCCCGAAATGGTCTCCGTCGGCAACCCGCAGCCGGCGGTCGACTTTTTGACCGAGTCGATCGATTCGATGTTGTCCGATGCGTTTTATTTCCGCGGGCTGCTGGAGGAACTGGACGCGTTGCGGGCCACGGCGGCACGGCCGGGTGCGACGGTGGCGGCCGCCGATTTCTTGACCGAGCGGTTGGGAATCACAGGGCCGGGAATCGCCACCCCCGCGACGCCGACGTGGTCCCCGGCGCCGCGGCAGGCCGCCTGACTCGGCAAACCCTTTTCCCGTCGGGTGCGTAGCAGCGACAAGCTCCCTTCCCTCGTTCCATCTTGCCTGCCGATAGGACCGATCCCTTGACCCCGACGGAATCCACGCTTTCGATGTCAGAACCCTCGCTTTCCACCCCCGCGATGAACGCCGAAACGGGCTACGGCGTCGAAGAACAACCGACACCGATTCGTCCCTCCGGTTTCTTCACACTCCTGTTGGGATTGCTCAGCACGCTGAGCGTGCTGGGGCGACCGCTGTTGGTGCTGCCCGTCCTGACGATTTTATTGGGCTTGTTCGCGTTGCGGCCCAGCGGCGATCGCAAACCGATCGGCGGGCTGGCGGCGAAACTGGGACTGATCTTGGCGGTCGGCTTCGGCGCCGCCGGGTTCTGCGTGCCTTGGTTTGCGGCCCAGAAAGTGGGAAGCGAAGCCAGTTATTTTAGCGAGCAGTATTTGCGACTGATCGCCCAAGACGACCGCGAGCTGGCGATGGAGATGCGGAAAGACCACATCAACCGCGCCCCGGCCCGCATGTCCTTGGTCGCCCATTACGCCCAGATGGAAGCCGATGCGAAGGAAAAGCAGGCCCTGACCGAGATGGAGACGCCCCTGGAAAGTTACGAAGGAGACGAAGGCGTGGCGTCCCTGAAAAAGGTGGGGCCCGATATCGACCTAGTCGAAACGAAGTCGCCACGGTTGTATAGCCGTTTCGGTGAAGAGATGGTCGACACGTTCTGGAATAACACCAACGATCCGTTCAACGACGATTTGATCGTCACGATGACGTACAAAGTCGACGCCGAAAGCGGCCTCCGGCAGTGGTACGTCAAGCGAGTGATGACGGACCAGGACCAGCCGATCGCCGAAGCCAACTATTGAACGCCGCGGCGATCGACGTCAGCGAAAATCTCGTGACTTCACGTTCAAGCGGTCGACTCGCTCGGACAAGTCCGTCAGTTGACCGACGATCACGTGGATCACCCCTTTGCGATTTTCCAGTTTGCCGTCGACCAACCAAGCGTTGCTGCCGCGGGCGACCCGAAATTCACGTTTCCAAACGGCGGCGAACATCACCAAGTTGATCGATCCGGTTTCGTCTTCGATCGTGACAAAGGTGATGCCTTTGGCCGTCGAAGGACGCTGACGCATCAACACCAAACCCGCCACGCGAACGTGTCGGCCGTCGCGGAGTCCCGGCAGGTCGCAGCTGCGGACACAACGTTGAGCTTCGAGTTCCTCGCGGACGAAGGCGATCGGATGTCCTTTCAAGCTGACGCCTGTCGTCAGGTAGTCCTCGTAGACCTCGTCCAGGTCGCTCATCGGCAATAACTCGTCGGGCACCACGTCATCGTCGTCACCACCGTGGGCACCGGCGGCGTCGAACAGCGGTCGCAAGCCGGGTTCGGATTCTTGAGCCAAAGATTCCCAGACCGCCGCCCGCCTGTCGCCGGAAATGGATCTCAAGGCATCGGCGTCGGCCAGCCGAGTCATCGCCGCCGCACCGAGCCCCGCACGTCGGGTCAGGTCCGCCAGGCTTTTGAACGGACCCTCGCCACGGGCCGTGACGATCCGCCGTCCGGTTTCGTCACGCAGGCCACGAATCGATGACAGACCGAGGCGGACGGCCCGGCCCTCGTCTTCCACGGTCGCGTCGATGTCGCTGTGATGGACGTCGGCCGGCCGGGCGGTGATTCCGTGCGCCCGGGCGTCGGCGATCAGCTGCGCCGGCGCGTAGAAACCCATCGGTTGGCTGTTCAGCAGTGCCGCGCAAAACGCCGCCGGGTAATGGCATTTCAGATAAGCCGACGCATAAACCAGCAACGCGAAACTGGCCGCGTGAGATTCGGGAAAGCCGTATTCGCCGAAGCCGCGAATCTGATGAAACACTTGTTCGGCGAACCGGCCGGTCAAGCCGTTGGCTTTCATGCCGTCGAGCAATTTGAGGCGAAATTTGTCAATGACTCCCGGCCGACGCCACGCCGCCATCGCCCGCCGCAACTGATCCGCTTCCCCCGGTGTGAATCCCGCCGCCACGACGGCCAGCTTCATGGCTTGTTCTTGAAAGATCGGCACGCCCAAGGTCTTTTCCAAGACGCCGCGAATCGCTTCGTTGGGATAGTACGCTTCGCCGGGATTCTCACGGGCCTTCAAAAAGGGATGCACCATGTCGCCTTGGATCGGTCCCGGGCGGACGATCGCCACTTCGATCACCAAGTCGTAAAAGCTGCGTGGTTTCAACCGGGGCAGCATGCTCATCTGCGCCCGGCTTTCGATCTGAAACACGCCCGTCGTGTCGGCGCGACAGATCATGTCGTACGTCGCCCGGTCGTCCGCGGGGATCGTCGACAACGTCAACGAACGACCGTGATGACGCCGGACCAGATCAAAGCAACGACGTAGCGCGGACAACATGCCCAGGGACAGCACGTCGACTTTCAAAATCCCCAGTTCGTCCAGGTCATCCTTGTCCCACTGGATCACCGTGCGCCCCGGCATCGAGGCGTTCTCGATCACACACAATTCACACAGATTGCCAGCCGTCATGACCATTCCGCCGACGTGCTGCGACAGGTGCCGGGGAAACCCGATCAACGTCATCACCAGATAAATCAAACGTCGACCGATTTCCGATTCCGGATCGATGCCGCTGTCCCGACACCGCTCGGGCAGGTCGGGGTTTTTGTCGTAACTGCCGGCCAATTTCGCGAGGGTGTCGATGGCGTCGGGTGAAACCGCCAAGGCTTTTCCGACGTCGCGGATCGCACTTTTGCCGCGATACGTCGTCACGGTCGCCGTCATGCCGGCACGGTCGCGGCCGTATTTCTCGTACAGGTACTGCAGGACTTCTTCACGGCGTTGATGTTCGAAATCGACATCGATATCCGGTGCTTCGTTTCGCTCGCGGGAAACGAAACGTTCGAACAACAAGTCGCCCTGTCCGGGGTCCACCGCGGTGATGCCCAGGCAATAACAAACGGCGGAATTGGCGGCCGACCCGCGGCCTTGGCACAAGATGCCGCGGCTGCGGGCGAAACGGACCATGTCCCAAACGGTCAAGAAGTAAGCTTCGTATCGGAGTTCTTCGATCAGGCGGATCTCGTGTTGCAGCGTCGCCAACACCGTGGGCGGCACGCCGGACGGCCAGCGTTGTTGGGCACCTTCCCAGGTCAGACGTTTCAGGTGTTCGATCAACGACATGCCCGGCGGCGCGATTTCCGCTGGGTACTCGTAACGCAAGTCGCTCAGTCGGAACTCGCACCGCGACGCAATCTCGACGGTTCGCGCGATCGCTTGGGGGACGTCGCGAAAGACGTCGGCGATTGTGGCCAAGCCGCGTAGATGACGTTGACTGTTCGCGTGTCGGTGGGCGTGAACGTCATCGATCGTCTTGCCCAATCGAATCGCGGTGACGCAATCGTGCAGCAACATCCGGTCGGCGGTGTGATAAGCGACACCGCCGGCGGCCACCAGCGGGACGTCGTACCGTAAAGCTTGGTCACGCAGCCGATCGATCCGCAATTCGTCGTCGACACCCATGTGGGCTTCGGCGATCAAGTAACCGCGGTCGCCGAAGACTTCGCGGAAACGTGTTCGCAAAAAGCGTCCCAGCTTCAGCGGCGGCGACCCGGTCCGGTTTTCCGGCAGCACGCCCGCCAACAAGCCCTCGTTGAGTTCGGCGATGTCGTGCCAATGAAGTTCGCATTCGCCTTTCTCGCGTCGGATCCGGCCACGTGACAGCAGCCGGCACAGTCGCCCGTAGGCGGCCCGGTCGCCCGGCCAGACGACCATCGACGGCGCGTCGGTGGGATGCAGTTCCGCGCCGACGATGTATGGCAAACCGAGTTCTTTCGCCGGGGCGAAACCGCGAACGACGCCGGCGATCGAATGCCGATCCGTGATCGCCAGACCCGCGTACCCCAACTCCGCGGCACGCTGGACCAGTTCGTCCGGATGCGAGGCCGCTTCCAGGAACGAAAAATTGCTGCGGCAGTGCAGTTCGACGTACTGCATCGAATCGGGATCCCTGGGGGCCGGCAAAAAAGAGGTGACGAGTCGACGGATTCTATCCAGGTGATCTTATGATCAGGTAGGCGGTGCCCGCCAGTAGCAGCACGTTGATCAGCGTGACGATGACCAGCTTGACGCGGTACGACGTCTTGACCGTCTTGTGCCGAAACACGCTTGCTGCCAGCATCGCACCGGGCCAACCGCCGAGGAGCGACCCGAGCAGCAAATTTTTTTCGGAAATCCGGCGTCTGCCACCCACCGCGGCACGTTTATCCCAGCCGTACATCGCAAACGTCACCGAGCTGGTGGCGGCCATCCAAAGGGCGACCCAGGCCGGCCAAGGCATCGCAGTCGTCATCTTCATCCCTTCCTTTTTTTCAGTTTCGTCCATGGCTTCTCGCTCCCGCGGCTCCCGTCGCTGCCCGCCGTCCGCTCGTTCCCCGAAGTCGACTTCGAACACGTTCGGTGCCGGTCTGCACGCGGAACAGCGAATCACCGAGGAACACTTCCGAGACCCGGCCAAGCATTTTTCCCTGCTCCGCGGTTGGTTGGAATGGGAAGCAGAAGCGGAACGCGAGCGGATGGCGCGACGTCGCGCCGCCCAGCGTCGTGACGAAGTCGAGAAACGCGGCGAAACGTTGTTGGCGATGGACCTGGTCGATCACCGCACGGGGCTGGCGGGCCGTTTTCTGTTGGATTTCAGCAAGTCCACGGGAGCCCCGTTGCCGATGAACCGGTTGAAGGTCGGTTCGCCGGTCGTGATCAGCGACGATGCCGATGATTCCGACGAAGGCGTGCCCGGTGTCGTCAGCAGCCGCAAGGCCAGCGTTTTGCAAGTCGCCACGGAGAAATGGCCCGAAGGTTCGCGGCATCGCATCGACTTGTCGCCCGACGAAACCACGCGGCGGCGTCAACTGTCCGCGATCGCGAAAGCCGAGGTGGCCGGCGGACGTGCCGGCAAGCTGCGCGACGTGTTGCTGGGCGTTCGGCCGCTCCGTTTCGGCGACGAACCTCAGGTCGACTTTTACACCGACCTGAATCCGCCTCAACGCGACGCGGTTCGCTTCGCGTTGTCCGCCAAAGACATTGCCGTTCTGCACGGACCGCCGGGCACGGGCAAAACGACCACCGTCGCGGAAGTCATCCTGCAAGCCGTCCGTCGTGGCGACCGCGTCCTGGCCTGTGCGTCGAGCAACACGGCGGTCGACAATTTGCTGGAACGCTTGGTAGCCATGATCCCTGACGTGATTCGTGTCGGACATCCGGCACGCGTTTTCGAAAGCTTGCGGGGCCACACCCTGGATGAACTGGTCGAAACCGATCCGAGCGGCGACGTGATCGCCGACATGCGACGCGAAGTCGACGACTTGGTCCGCAAGGCGGAACGACTTTCCGGTGGTCGTGACGCCCACAGACATCGCGGGCAACTGTTCGCCGAGGCCGGACAGCTACGCGGACAAATCCGTGCACTGGAGCGATCGGTGGTTCGCGGCGTGCTGGATTCGGCCGACGTGATTTGCACGACGACGACGATTGATGACGACTTGCTGGGCAATCGAGAATTCGACTTGGTGGTGATCGACGAAGCCTGTCAGTGCACCGAGCCCGGCATTTGGCAAGCGATCCTGCGGGCCGACAAAGTCGTGATGGCAGGGGACCATTGCCAGCTTCCCCCGACGGTGCTGAGCGACGATGCGATTCGCGCCGGGATGAAACGGTCCACGATGCAACGCTTGATCGAACGGGACGGCGAAACCGTGTACCGGCGACTGACGGTGCAGTACCGGATGCACCAACAGATCATGGACTTTTCGTCACAGGCCTTCTACGACGACGAACTGATCGCCGATGCGTCGGTGCGGGCACGTCGGTTGTGTGACTTGCCCGGTGTCGAATCGAACGACCTGACCCGGCGGACGATTCAGATGATCGATACGGCCGGTGCGGAGTTCGAAGAGCAGATCGAACCGGACGGCATGAGCAAACTGAATCCGAAAGAAGCCAACGTGATCGTTTATCTGGTTCGGAAATTGATGGACGCCGGACTGGATCCGAACGACATCGCGATCATCGCGCCCTACGCCGCCCAGGTTCGCTGCTTGCGGTCGCGGCTGGAGGATCGACGCTTGGAAATCGACACGGTCGACGGTTTCCAGGGCCGAGAAAAAGAAGCGGTCTTGTTGACGATGGTTCGCAGCAACGAAATCGGCGAGATCGGATTCTTGTCGGACACCCGGCGCACCAACGTCGCCCTGACCCGAGCGAAACGAAAACTGATCGTCGTCGGGGACAGCGCGACGCTGGGCGGCGATCCGTTCTACGCCGACATGCTGGCCTATTTCGAACAGCAATCGGCCTACCAAAGCGTCTGGGAATACGCCGGGGAGCTGGGCCTGTAAGGGGATGCGCCGACACGTCCGAATCCGGGCGAGGGGCGATTTTCTGTCGAGTGCCGATTTTTTTGTCACGTTTTCTTTTGGCTCTCGCTGAGTAAGGCATCCGACCCGCCTTTCATCCGAAGGAGAAACATCATGATGCCCGCCCAGACTCAACCGACCGATCCTACCCTGGCCTTTGTCGTCATCGCTTTGGCCACCATCGCCGGAATCCTGTCCAGCGCGATCCTGTAACCGGCCGGCGGGTCGCTCAACCCAACGTCGCCCATTTCCAGCGGGTCAATTCGTCGATGCCGACGATCGCCCCCTCGCGACCGAAACCGCTGTCGCCGTTGCCACCGAACGGGACGTGGGCTTCCTCCTGGATCGTCGGTCCGTTGACGTGGACCATGCCCGCTTCGCAGCGGCGGACGAATCGCAACGACGCGGCGGCGGACGTCGTGAAGATCGACGCGACCAATCCGAACTTCGATGCGTTGACCTGTTCGACGGCGTCGTCCAGACCGGATATTTTGTGCACCGCCAACACGGGGCCGAAGGTCTCCTCGTTTGCCAGCCGCATTTGCGACGTCACGCCGGTCAAGACGGTCGGCCGGACGACGCGGCCGTCGGTGTTGCCGCCGGCAAGCAATTCGGCACCGCCCGCCAAAGCGTCCTCGATGTGCGCGGTGACTCGGCGCACCGCCGCGTCGCTGATCATCGGACCCAGCACGGTGGCCCGGTCGTGAAGGTCGCCGCCGGAAAGTGACTCCGCGGCGATGGCGAGTCTCCGACAGGCGTCGTCAAAGATTTCGGCCTGGACGAACACGCGACTGGTCGACATGCAGATCTGGCCTTGAAACAAAAAGGCCCCCATCGTGATCGCGGCGAAGGCTTGATCCAGGTTCGCATCGGCCAAAACGACAGCGGCGTTCTTTCCCCCCATCTCCAGGGTGACTCGTTTGCCGTGTTCCGCCGCGATGCGGGCGATGTGGCGTCCCGTCGCCGTGCTGCCGGTAAATCCGATCGCGCGGACGTCGGGATGACCGGTCAACGCGTCGCCGATCCGGCGTCCGTCGCCGAACACGACGTTCATCAGACCCGCCGGGACGCCGGCCTGGTGATAGATCTCGGCCAGTTCGGCCGCCACCGCGGGGGCCAACGGCGACGGCATCAGGACCTGCGAATTGCCTGTCGCCAAGGCCATCGCGGTGTGTTTGACCGCTTTGATCAGCGGCACGTTGAAGGGGGTGATGCCCGCGACGACACCCAGCGGTTCCCGCATCCCCAGACTCAGGCGGCCGGCGACGTCGCTGGGCAACGTCTGACCGCCGACCCGTCGACACGCTCCGGCGGCGGCCTTCAGAACGCCGGTCGACGTCGCGATCTCCCGCTCGGATTTCGTGACCGGCGACGCGGTGTCCTCGATGAGAACTTGTGCGATTTTTTCGCCCCGCTGTTGCAGAATCTCGGCGGCCCGCAACAGCCAACCTTCGCGAACCGACGGCCCGAGGTCACGGTGTTCGCGAAAGGCTTGATCGGCACAGTCGACGGCCCGGCGGACGTCCGCCGCATCACTCTCGGCGAACTCGGCCAGCGGTGAATCGTCGACGGGACGACGATCGACGAACCATCGTCCTGATGCCGGTGCGGTCCAAGCCCCGCCGACCCAATTGTCATGACGTCGAAGTGGATTCATCCGTGTCCCCCTTTGCGGTCGATGTTGGTCCGTTTGTCCCACGCGAACATGGCGATGCCGAAGCCGATCGTGATCAACGCGGCCAACGCACCGAGAGGTTTATCAAACGCGGCGACCGTGGCCGTCAGCAAGCTGGCGATCACGTAGACCGCCGCCGCGATTCGGGGAAGCCGGGTCGAACCGAACAGACTCGCTTGCCGGTCCGGCAACACCATCGAAACCGTCAACGCCGTGCAAAGCATCAGGGTAAAGCCCAGGTACTCCAACAGACTTTTCAAGTCCGACCAAACGACGACGGCCATCGACGCGGCGGCTTGAATCCAGATGGCTCGCAACGGTACGCGATTTTGGAACCGGAACAAGCCGGGCAAAAAACCGTCGTCCGCCATTTTCGCGTACACCCGCGGACCGGTCATGATCAACGCCGAAACCGAGGTCGCCAACGAAACGACGATGATCACCCGAACGGCCGTCGACAACCAATCGCCGCCGATCTCGGTCGCCGCCGCCACCGCCACGACGGGCTGCATCGCGATCGCTTCGCGCGGCGGGATCAAAACGAACGCCGCGTTCAGCAGCACGTAAAGCGCCGCGACGATGACCGTTCCCCCGACCATCGCGCGAGGCACATTCGTCTCCGCGTCGCGGACTTCCCCGGCAATGTAGATCGCGGCATTGAATCCCGAATAACTGAACGAGACGTACAACAACGCGGTGGCGAAACTCGCCCACGAAAAGGCCGGCGCGTCGGGTGCGGGCAGCCAACCTTGCCAATCCGACCGAGGAACGGTCGCCGCGATCTGTACCAAACCCAACAACAGCAACAACTTCAACGCCACGACGACGTCCTGAACACGGGCCGAGGGCCGCACGCTGATCGAGTGCAAAACGGCTGCCGCCAGGATCGCCCCGCAGGCGATCGAGCCGGCGGGAAACGAGGTCCCGACCCAACGGGAACCGCCGGCGTATACCTCCAACGTCATTGCCGCGACCGCGATCGGTCCGGTAAAGCCCGCCAAGACCGATACCCAGCCGGCCATCACCCCGGCGGCCGGATGCAACGTTTTCGAAAGGAACAGGTATTCGCCGCCCGATTCGGTAAAACGCCGTGCCAGACTGGCGTAGCCGATCGCGCCGCAGACCGCGACGATTCCGCCGATCACCCAGGTCGCCACGACGATCCAAGGCGAATCGAACGAAGCGATCGAAAAACCGCTGGTCGTGTAGACGCCCGCGCCGATCATGCTGGCCGCCACCACCGCCGTGGCCGACGTCAAACCGAGACAGCGTCGTGAGGGAAGGTCACTGGAAACTCGGATCTCTGGATCGCTCACGTCAGACTCGCCACGTCGCTGCGACGCAGTGACAAAAGATCGAGCTGTCGCTGTCGCTCGGCGAAACGGGATTTTTGATCATCGGTCAGCCGGTCGAAACAGCGGGGGCAATGCACACCGGCGACGTATCGTTGGTCCTGTCGGTCCTGCCCGGAAACGGGCCAACCACAACCGAAGCACATCACGTGATCGCCGACCGCCAAGCCATGGCCGACCGAGACGCGCCCGTCGAACACGAAACATTCGCCACGCCACTTCGATTCGTCCGGCGGTACCGATTCCAAATATTTCAAGATGCCGCCACGCAAATGATAGACTTCGTCGAATCCCCGTTGCTTCAAATAGGCCGTCGATTTTTCGCATCGAATGCCTCCGGTGCAAAACATCGCTATTTTCCTATGTTTGTTCGGGTCCAGGTTCTTATCGACGAACTCGGGCAATTCGCCAAAGCGATTCGTGCGTGGATCGATCGCGCCGTCGAACGTCCCGATCGCGACCTCGTAGTCGTTGCGAGTGTCGATCAAGGTGACTTCGGGATCGCCGATCAATTCGTTCCACTCCGCCGGATCGACGTACGTCCCGACGCTGTGGGCCGGATCGATATCTTCGACGCCCATCGTGACGATTTCTTTCTTCAGCCGCACACGAGTTCGTTTGAAGGGCGGCGTGTCGCAGAGCGATTCCTTGACGTCCAAACCACGCAGCCGGTCATCGGCGTTCAGAAAGGCCAACAGCGAATCGATGCCCGCGCGGGAACCTGCAATCGTGCCGTTGACGCCTTCGCGGGCAAGTAGCAAGGTTCCGCGGACGTCGTGACGTCGCATCTCGGTCAACAGCGGTTGCCGCAGTTCGCGAAAATCGACGAGTTCGACGAAACGGTAAAGCGCCGCGACGAGGGTGCCGGGCGTCGCGGTCGACGGAGTCTTCGGAGCGGACGAAGCCTTCGAGGGGGACATGGAAGGGCGGAAACGGAGGGAAAGGTCGGTGGCAAGCGGCCGCTGATTCTAACCACTCAATTGACCGAGCACATCGGCGAAGGGCAGGTGTTTGCAAACGCCGAAACTGGCATGACGCGTCAACCGGGCCCGAGTGAAAGCGGGCGACGATAAACCGCACAGGAATCGAGCTTGGTCACGAACCGTCGTGAAGTGATCCGGATACTGCTTGACGACTTGTGCCAAAGTCGAACGCACCGACGTGCCAAGCGGGCGGACTTGTTGCGGCGGAATCGCCCCGGGGGCTTCGCCCACGCAGGTCGAACATTGCCCGCAGGGCTGGTCCAACGTCTGACCGAAATGAGCCGCCAGGGACAGCGGCATGCACGTCTGGCCGGCCGCCAGTTGATAGACGTCGTCGATCCGGCTGATTTCCCCGACCTCCCGCGCCGCCAGCCGCCCGAACAAGTCGTCAGCCGTCGTCTTGTGATCGTCCAAACGTTTCACCCAGCGGTAACCGTGAACCAGATCGGACGCCTCGACTTCGATCCAATTCTTTTCGACCAAATGATCGACGGCCCGCAAAATGCGAACGCGGTCGCCGCCGAGCCGCTTCGTCGCCACGACCATGTTCAAGACGAACAGTTTTCGCCCTTTGGTCAGCGAGGAAAGGATGCCGGCGACGAAGTCACGGCGTTCGCCCCGGAAATGTTTCAAGATGTGTTCCGACGTGACCAGCGGCTTGATCTTGTACGTGTCGTAACGCGGCGACATGCCCTGCAGATACCCGTCCAGTTCCAAATAAGTCAGCAGCGTTTTGACGACCAAAATCCGAATGTCCGATTCGGTCGACAAGCGATAGTGCGACACATGAAACGTATCGGCCTGTCCGGCGACGATTTCGACAAAACGGCCGACGTTGTGACGAGACGGCGTGTCGCCGTAGACGAAATTTTCCAGCACGACGCGGTCCTGGGGGACCAGCAACATCTCGCACGTGGCCGCTTGGCCGTCGCGGCCGGCGCGGCCGATTTCCTGGGAGTAAGCTTCCAGCGATTTGGGCGGATTGAAATGATAGACGTAACGCAGGTTCGGTTTGTCGATTCCCATCCCGAACGCGATCGTCGCGACCACGATGCCGTCATCCCCGGCGATGAAGTCGGTCTGAATCTGTTGCCGTCGCTGGGCGTCCATGCCCGCGTGGTAGGCGGTCGCGGGGAGCCCGTCGGCCGACAGACGCTCCGCGATTTCCTCGGCGGTTTTTTGCAGCGAGACGTAAATCAACGTGCTGCCGCGGGGACGGGTGCGTAATCGATCGACCAACGATTCGTATTGTCGGTCGCGATCGTGCAGACTGCTCAGCAGCCGCAAGTTCGGCCGATGAAAGCTGGTGCGAATCGCGTCGTCCGCCGCGATGTCGAACGCTTGACGGATGTCGGCAAGAACTTCACCGGTCGCCGTCGCCGTCAACGCCAACACTCGCTGGGCACCCAACTGACGCGTCAGGTTCGCCAGTTTCAAATAGTCGGGGCGGAAATTGTGGCCCCACTGGCTGATGCAGTGGGCTTCGTCGATCGCGAACAGCGAAACGTTCAGCGACCCCAAAGAGGCCAAGAAACGCTCGTTGAAAAACCGCTCGGGCGAAACGAACAGAATCTTGATGGTCCCCTCGCGGACGCCCCGACTGGCCTCGCGGAATTCCGCGGGCGTCAGACTGGAATCCATCCGAGCCGCCGCGATCCCTTTGGCCGCCAACGCGTCGCACTGGTCCTTCATCAACGCGATCAACGGGGACACGACCACCGTGGTGCCGTCGAACATCTGGCTGGGCAATTGATAGCAAAGGCTTTTCCCCGCCCCGGTCGGAAATACCGCGGCCACGTTTTTGCCGGCAAGCAGCCGTTCGATGACGGCGTGCTGCCCGCCCCGAAACTCGCCGAGCCCGAATCGGTTCCGTAGAACTTCACGCGGGTCTCCGAGCACGGCGGACGGGCGGTTTGACGACGCAGAATCCTGACGGGCGGGGACGCTGGACATGGCTCCGACCTTCCTTGAGTGCATGCGAAACGGAGGGGCGACTGAGAATTTCATCACAAGTGTACGCATGCACAGACACGTGTCAAGCTGTCGGCAACCGATTCACCCGATCGTCTGGTTCGCCTTGCCAGGGGAGTGCTTCATCGGAGCGGCTCCGTCGGACACAGGGGGCAAAAGCCGTATCCGCTCAACCCGATTCGACCCACGCGGCCGTTTGCTTCACGTCCTGGCTCCGGCCCATCGAATCACCGACGTCGACTCCCAATTCCGTCAAAGACTGTTTCGATCGGGCGTGATCCCGCAGCACCGACAACGACCCTTCGGTTTCGATCACCACCGCATCGACATCGCCCGGTTCGGTCACCCCGCCGGCCCGCATCGCTGCCAGGACTTCTTGTCTCGTGATCCGCTGTTTTCGCATCGCATCGATCAGATACTGGCCCCGAAAGAACACCAACGTCGGCTGTGACTTGATCAAACGGCTGTACCACGCGGATCGTACCGCGAGGAAGGTGTTGGCCAGTTGCAAGAAAACCAACAACGACAACGCCACGCCGCCTTGCACCAAGGAAACCTGCCTGGACGTCAAGATCGATGCCAGTGTCGATCCGAGCGCGACGGTCACGATAAAGTCAAAGGCATTCATTTTGGATAACGTCCGCTTGCCGCTGACCCGCAACAAGACCACCAGCGATGCGTACGCCAAGGTCCCCAGAACCAGCGTCCGCAAGACCGGCGTCCAGCCGTCAAAAATCATCTTCCAAGTCAGGTCGTTCATCGAGGTCTTTTCCCTGTGAATCGGGGAAGCGGAGATCGGACGTGACATGCACCCCGCCGTCAGGGCGGGTCGCAAGTCCAGGGGGGATCTTCGGGGCGTTGCAACCGACATGCCCGAACGGCCGGGGGGAGGAAGGGGTGACGGACGAAGTCGCAAAAACCTCGGATTTGGCGCGGTTCTTGCTGACTCGCTAAGATTTCCAGGATCGGTCTCGCGGGACGAATTTCGGTTCCCAGGCATGCGGCCGGTTCGCGGTTTCGTTCGATTCACTTCATCTTCACTTCAACGTGGGAGGGATTCGCATGTCGCGTTTGATTGCCATTTCGTTTTCGCTGATTGATCTGGGAGCCGCCCTGGCTTCACTCTCGTTCTGGACGCACATTCCGATCGTCGTGGCGACGTTGATGTCGCTGATGATTTCGGTGCTGCTCGCGACGATGTCGTCGACGGTCCGTTGGATCTTCTACCCGACGTATTTTTGGAGCGATTGACCGACTCGCCTTCCCAGCGTTCGCTTGGCATCTGGTTTGCAGGTCTGAGGCCGGAAGACTTGATTTTCTCCCTCGGCTCGGACGATGATGATGTTACGCAAGGCGGATCGGACGGAGGCACTCGCTGCGACGCGATCGACCATCGTGATCGTTTTACTCGCGTCCTTGGTGCTCGCCGCGGCGGACTTGTTCACCGTCTCGGTCAATGTGCTGCTGCTGGTGTTTGCCGGCATCTTGTTCGGCATTTTGCTCGGCGGTCTGAGCCGTTGGATCGCCGCTCGTTCGCCGCTGTCGTACCTGGGGGCTTACCTGTTGGTCGTCGTCGTGCTGTTGATCGGCATGGGACTGGGCTCGTTCTATTTGGGGTCTCAGATCGCGTTGCGGGCGGATCGGTTTTCGGCGCAGCTCCAGTCCGGCGTCAAGCAACTCGGTAATTCGTTAAGCCAATACCAGTGGGCCAACCAGTTCATTCCGGAATCAACCGACTGGCAGAGCTTGGCGATGGAGAAGTCCTCGGCGATCCTGCCGTCGCTGTTCAGCGGGCTGCAATGGGCGACGTGGATCGCCACCGGAATATTGGTGGTTTTCTTTGTCGGTCTGTATGCGGCCTACAACCCGCACTTGTACCGCGGGGGGTTGGTGAAGCTGTTCCCGATCGACGCCAGAACGCACGCCGACGAGGTTCTGGATCAACTCATCGAAGCGTTATCCAAATGGATCATCGGTCGGCTGATGTCGATGTCGATCGTCGGAATCCTCACGGCCGTCGGCCTGTGGTTCTTGGGGGTGCCCTTGCCCGTCACGTTGGGTGTGGTCGCAGCTCTCTTGACTTTCATCCCCAACATCGGGCCTTTGCTGGCGGCGGTGCCCCAAATCTTGCTGGCGTTGAACGTCGACGCGTCAACGGCGGTTTATGTCCTGGTGTTCAACGTGCTGCTGCAAGGCGTCGAAAGCTATTTGATCACACCGATGATTCAACGCCACGAAGTCACCTTGCCGCCCATCGCGACGATCTCCGCCCAACTATTGTTGGGTGTGCTGTTCGGGATCATCGGGGTCATGATGGCGGCGCCTCTGCTGGTCGTCGTCATGGTGCTGGTGCAGATGCTGTACATTCATGATCGGCTCGGCGATACCAACCCGGGGCGTTTGACGAACGATTCCGTTTCCTAGCGGATCGACGGCTTCGTCGGGAAACACCGGCGGCCGCCGCGTCCAAGGTCCTTGATGCCGGACGAGGGCGAAACGTCGCGGGTCGTCATTGATTGGCCGAACGGTGATGAAATACTCTCGCCGTGACGGTGACGTTTTCAAGTTCCGTGGACGCCTCGCAATGCAAGACCCGACGTGTTGGGAAGTTCGGCGTTGGGAGGTTCGCATCGGCGGCGCCGTTCAGGGCGTGGGGTTTCGACCTTTCGTGTGGCGGCTCGCCCGGTCGCGGGGGCTGACCGGATCGGTGCGGAACACCACCGACGGCGTCACGGCCGAGATCCAGGGGCCGATCGATTCGTTGCAAGACTTCGTTGCCCGCCTTCCGAGCGAAGCGCCACCGCTGGCCGTCGTCGGCGACGTGTCGTGTCACGCGGCGGCGATCGTCGAGGGTGAAAAGTCCTTTGAGATTGAAACGAGTCACTCGCTGCAACCGATCCGAGCGTGGGTGTCGCCCGATGTCGGTTTGTGCGCGGATTGTGAAGCAGAGATCTTTGATCCCGCCGATCGTCGTTATCGGTATCCGTTCACCAATTGCACGGCGTGCGGGCCGCGTTATTCCATCATCCGAGATCTGCCGTACGACCGCCCGTCGACTTCGATGGCCGAGTTCACCATGTGTGATCCGTGTCGTCGTGAATACGACGACCCGGCCGATCGCCGATTCCACGCGCAGCCCAATGCTTGTCCTCGATGCGGGCCTTTCGTTTGGTTCGCCACACCGGATGCCACGGAACTGGCTCGACACGCCGATGCGATCAAAACGGCAAAAGCTTGGGTTCGTGACGGACGCATCGTGGCGATCAAGGGCATCGGCGGTTTTCATTTCGCGTGCGATGCGACGAACGACACCGCGGTCGGCGGTCTCCGCGAGCGGAAACGACGAATCGCCAAGCCCCTGGCCGTCATGGTCGCCGACGTCGCGACCTGTCGAACGTTTGCCCGGGTGGACGATCGAGAACGCGAGTTGTTGGAAAGTCGAGAACGACCGATCGTCTTGTTGCGAAAATCGGGGGGCGGCCGGCGAATCAGCCGACTTGTCGCACCGCAAAACGAGTCGATCGGCGTCATGCTGGCTTATTCGCCGCTGCACGCGTTGCTGATCGACCCGGGCGAGGTTTGGGTGATGACGTCGGGTAATCTCGCCGAAGATCCGATCGCCTTCACCAATGATCAAGCCTTCGCGCGTCTGGCAGACATCGCGGACGGATTCTTGATGCACGACCGAGACATCGAAACGGAATGCGACGACTCGGTAGTCAGGTCGGTCGACGAACGAACCGTTCCGATCCGCCGTTCCAGAGGATGGGCGCCCCTTCCGATCCCGCTTCACGGCGCCGGTCCGACGGTGCTTGCCGTCGGTGGCGAATTGAAGGCGACCGTGTGCGTTACCCGCGACGCCCACTGTTTCATCAGTCAACACATCGGGGACGCCGGGAACGTCGAAACGTTGACGGCGATGCGCCGCGCCGCGAACCATTTGGTCGATCTTTACGACGCGAAGCCGGAAATCATCGCGGCCGATTTGCATCCCGATTATCTCTCCACGCGGTGGGCCCGGCGTGAATCAGCGTCGCGTGACGTCCCGCTCCTGCAAGTCCAACACCATTTCGCCCACGTCGCGTCCTTGCTGGCCGAACATCGGATTGCACCGGAGAAAAAGATCATCGGTGTTTGCTTTGACGGCGCGGGTTGCGGAACCGACGGATCGATTTGGGGCGGGGAATGGTTGGTGGCCGACGCGCTGGGCTACGAACGCGTCGGTCACCTTTCGCCCAGCCTGTTGCCGGGCGGTGACGCCGCGGTTCGTTGTCCGGCGCGGGTGGCGCTCAGTCAACTTCACAACGCCGGAATCGCGTGGTCCGAACGAATCCCCAGCGTCGCGGCCGTCACGGCCGGGGATCTTCGGCTGCTACGCCGGCAACTGGACCAAAGATTTCGCTGCCCGTCGACCACCAGTGTCGGCCGGTTGTTCGACGCCGTCGCCTCGTTGTGTGGTGTCAGGCATGAAATCAGTTACGAAGGACAGGCCGCCGTGGAAGCGGAATCGATCGCCGCGGATGATTCGGCGGCCGGTCGCGTCGCCCCGTATCGAATCCATCTTCTGCACGAGTCGACGATTCAATGGGATTGCCGAAGCCTGATCGCGCAAATCGTCCGTGACCTGAACGGAGGCGAACCGCCCGGTCGAATTCTGGCCCGTTTTCATGTCACCACGGCCCGAGCGGTTTTAAAGATCTGTCGACAAATTCGGCGGACGCATCGGATCAACGAAGTCGGACTGACCGGCGGAGTCTTTCAAAACGCGCTGTTGTTGCGATTGTCCTGCCGGTACCTGTCGGAAAACGGATTCGAGGTCTTCACGCATTCCAAGGTGCCGTGCAACGACGGCGGCATCTGTCTGGGCCAAGCCTGGATCGCCGCCAACGCCGGAGCATTTGGAACGGTTCCCGCAAACGGTTAAGCTACAGGAACGATATGTTGCCAGTGACGTTCCCTTCGTCGGATGCCTTGCGGAATTCAGATGTGTCTTGCTGTTCCGGGAAGAGTCGAATCGATCTACCTTGGCCTCTCGGAAACCCCGATGGGCAAAGTGGATTTTGGTGGCGTCCGCAAAGAAGTCTGTCTCGTCTATTTGCCCGACGTCGAAGTCGGCGAATACGTCATCGTCCACGTCGGGTTCGCGATTCAGCGGATCGACGAAGCCGCCGCTCAAAAAACGTTGGCGACCTTTGCGGAACTCGGTGTGCTTGCCGACGCCATCGACGAGCTGCGAAGCAGCGATGAAGTCACATGAAACATCTGACAGAGTACCGCGACGGTGAAACCGCTCGTCGACTTGCCGACCAGATCGCCGGCCTCGCGACGCGAACCTGGTCGATCATGGAAGTCTGTGGCGGGCAGACGCATTCGCTGATCCGCAACGGCATCGACCAGCTCCTCCCCGACAACGTCAAGCTGATCCACGGC
>CAYVRC010000081.1:0-25166 GCA_964453205.1 uncultured Pirellulaceae bacterium
CAGTTTTCAGTCAATCTCAATTCCAAGCAAGATCAACTCGTTCCGGCGGCACTAGTCTGTGCAACGCTGCGTTGGCAATTCAAGCCCACTACCGAGTCGCTGCTGACGTGTGGCTGCTGTTGGGGGCTCGCGATCGGGACGAAGTTTACTTTCTGTCCACTGTATTTGCTTTGGCCGATGGCTTTGCTTTTTCATGAGGCCGCGTGCAGGGGATTGACCCGGGCAAGAGTCATGCGGTTGTGTAGTGGGCATGCGGCACAAGGCATGGTGGCGTTGCTGGTCATCCATGTTCTTTACGGATTCAGTGGCTCATTCGTGACGTTTGCGGATCATGGGTTTGCGAGTGAACGGATGCAAGCATTGTTCAGTCGCAACTGGATCGCCCATCTGCCTTCACCGTTTCCGATGCAATTCTTGGTGGGTATTGATGAACAGCAATTGGATTAGGAACAAGGCTACCCCACTTATGTCTTTGGGCGTTGGTATCGCGACGGCGTCTGGTGGTACTACTTGTTTGGATTGGCGGCGAAGGAATCGCTTGCTTGCTGGGCTGCGTTCTCGTTGGCGTCGATGTTCGTCGGTGTGTCCCTCGTTCGCGTTTTCGGATCAATGCGAAGCCACCCCGCTGGGCATCGATCCGAGAACCTCGCGTCGTCAACGCCACCATCGGAGGCGCCGTTTGGCGTATTCGTCTTTTGCGCCACGGTTACGGGATTGACCTTGACGGTTTTGTCGATGCATTCGGGGATGGCGTTGAATGTTCGATACGCGATCCCGGCGCTTGCACCGATGTATCTTGCGATCGCCATCGCGTTGGGAGGGGGTTTCGGAGGCATGAGCCTTGCTTGCGCTTGGTGCTCAGCGAAGGCAAGTGCGTCTGTTCCGCCGCGGGCTTGGATCGTTCTAGTCCTTGCGGGATGGATCATGATGGCGGCTGCGGAGGTCGTCTGGGTTTTTCCGGACCAGTTTGCCTACATCAATCCAATCTTTGGTGGTCGTTATCGAGCACCTTTGGTTTTGCACGATAGCAATTTTGACGGAGGTCAGGACCTTCGAAGATTGCAACACGCCGTGAAGCAAGGCGATTTCGGCGAGCGGAAACTCTTCGCGTTCTTAAATACGAAAACACCGTTGAAACGATGGGACGGTGACTTGGCCGTACCTGAACAGGCGATGGTCATCCGAATTCTACAGCGACACCTCAACGCACCGTGTGATATTGACCGTGCCGACGGTGTTCTGGTCGTTTCGCGGGGTTTTGAGGCACCCATGCCGTGGACGGAGTTGTTCGGTCGACGTCTGCGCATCGACCCGCGAATTTCCGCTTTGTTGCCTCAAGTCAAGTCAGAGGCGTTTCTGACACCCACCCTCGCGGTCATCCATTTTTCGCATGATGACGTTTCGGGCAATGGCGACGACACTAAATGAGTGAAGTCACTTCCGCCAGTCGGGTCGTTTCTTGCGCGCCTTCGGGTGGTGTTTGATGATCAGATGCGGGGCATCGCGACCGGACAACTTGCGTCCGAGCGGGCGGCCTGTCGGACGGACGACCTTGGCACGAAGCTGATTCTTTTCGCGGAAGTGATCGTCATCGATCTCGAACTCGACGGCCATCTTTTCCTGCGGGACTTGGTTGTGCGGCGATTCCCAACTCATGCGGTGAAAGAAAACGTCGTCGCGAAAGTCTTCCGCTTCGATGAAACCGAACTCGCCGTCGTCACGGATGTAGCGGATCTGGCCGAGCCGCTTCCGCTGGATCGGAAAAGGCTTGGGGCGGTCAGGGTCGGGACGGGGCGGACGTTGCATGGGCGAGAAACGGGCTTCCGACAAAGGATGGTCGAGATGCTGGTGACGGGCGGCTCGCTAATTTAGCCGGTCGGCCTGGGGATTGTCAGGCACGCGGATCCATTTCGCCAGCGAGTTGGCCGTGGCTCGGCGGATCAGACGCGGCCACATTTCGGTGTCGCCCGCAAAGACCGCTTCGGCGGTCGCCGGCAGGACGTGCCACATCCCGCTCTCGATTTCGTCGGCAAGCTGATCGCTTCGCCAACCCAGGTGACCCACGATCAGACGATAGGGAAGCGTTTCCTGGCTGATCAATTGCTGCAGATTGTCGCGTTGGGCGGCCACGTAGATCCCGTGACCGGTATCGACTTCCGCCAATCGGCTGGTCGCGTGGATCGCCACGACCGGCCCCGAAAGCGGGCCGCCGAAGTGCACCGGGTGCGGCCGGGCCGCCGCGGGAAGCGGCGTGGGCGTTGGCTGTAACGATTCGGGCAAAACGTCGTCGTCGCCTGGGCCGTCAAGATCGTCCGGATCGGCCGCACTCGGCAGATCCGCGGGTTTGAATCTCGGAAACGGGGCGGCGTCGGACGGGGCAGGGTCTTCGGCGGACATGCCCAGCAAACCGCTCAGCATTCCCGGCGGCGTTTGCATCGGCCGGTTCAACATCACGCCCACGACGGCGTCGTCCTGGTCGTGAACCAGCAGACAAACCGATCGTGCGATCACCGGAGCGTCGACCGTCGAGGATGCGATCAATAAGCTTCCCGCCAAGTGGTCCTTCATTTCGTTCCCGTTTGCGTGTAACAATGGCTGCCACCATGACCGGGCGCGGCCTCTGGACGTTCCTTACCCGCAACCGTCATGCCAAAAACATCGAATTGGTTTTCACGACAAGGAATGCGGCTCCGTGTCCATCGATCAAATGCGCAAGTCCTACACCCGGGCCGGGTTGGACGTTTCGGAGGTTTGTGACGATCCGCTGGATCAGTTTCGCCGGTGGTTCGATCAGGCCCGACAGTCCGATCTGCCCGAGTGGATGGAAATCAACGCGATGACGTTGTCGACCGCGGGCTCCGACGGCGCGGTGACCAGCCGCGTGGTGTTATTGAAGGGAATCGAGGATGACAGGTTCGTCTTTTTTACGAATTACGAATCCGTCAAAGCCCGTCAGATTGCCGAGAACGCCGCCGTTTCGCTGTGCTTCTTTTGGCCGCACTTGGAACGCCAAGTCGGTGTCCAGGGCCGGGCCGTCCGCACCGATCGGCGGCGGAGCGAAGCCTACTTTCATTCGCGTCCCCGCGAGAGTCAGCTCGGCGCGTGGGCCAGTCGTCAGTCGTCCGTGATCGCCGATCGCGAGGTCTTGCAAGAACGTTTCGCGGCGTTGGATACCCAATACCAAGGCGAAGTCGTCCCGCTGCCCGACCACTGGGGCGGGTACGACGTGACGCCCGAACGCATCGAGTTTTGGCAAGGCCGGCCGAGTCGGCTGCACGACCGCATCGCCTACGTGAAAACGGCCGACGCTTGGCAACGCGATCGACTGTCTCCCTAAAAGCACGGCCTCCCCGGCGCGGCCGCGTCGGGCAACGATCGGTGACACGATGGATCTTGTCGGCATCGGCGTTTCGGTTTTAGACGTCTTGATGGTCGTCGACGGGTTGCCCCGTGAGGAATCCGTCGTCCGAGCCGAGCGATGCGGTGTCGGTTTGGGCGGGGGAGTCGCCGTGGCCATGGCGACCGCCGCGCGGCTGGGTTGTCAGGCGGCCTTGCTGGACCGCTTGGGACACGATCATGCCTCGGACTTGATCGTCGAAGCCTTGCAAAGTTCCGGCGTCGACGTCGCCGCCTTGCAGCGTCACGACGGAACCACCGCGTCGCTGGCGAACGTCTGGGTCGACTCGGCCTCCGGATCGCGGACGATCGTGTTCGCGCCGGGACAAGACATCGACCTGACTTGGTGTGACGTGTTCGAGACACTCGTCGCCGACGCCAAGGTGTTGCACCTCAGCGGTCGCCACGCGGCGGCCAGTCACCGAGCGATCGACGTCGCCCGACGTGCCGGAACCTTGGTGTCCTATGACGGCGGCGCGCACCGATACCGCAAAGCGATCGATTCACTGTTTCGCCGCTGCAACCTTGCCATCGTTGCGCGGCAATTCGCCGAAACCTTTTTTCGAGACACGCGTCACACGGCTCCGCCGGAACCCGAGGGTCTGGCACGCTTTCTGGTCGACGAAATCGGCTGTGTTTTGGCCGGTGTCACCGACGGACAACGGGGCAGCTGGTTTGCCGGCGGCGACGGTGACGCGTTTCATCAGCCGGCCGTCGCCGCCGACCCGGTTTGCGACACGACGGGTTGCGGCGACGTTTTTCACGGCGCCTTCTTGGCCGGGCTGGTCCGCGGTGAATCGTTTCGTGAAGCGGCCGTGCTGGCGGCGCGTGTCGCGGCGGCCAATGCGGAGAACTTGGGGGCTTTGGGGTTTTCCGCGGAGCGTTTTCGTCAGCTCGGGACGTGAAAAAATCTGCCCGTTTGCCGCCGAGACTTGGATCAAGCTTCCCGTGAGCTAGACTGTGCCCCGGGGAAGAAATCCTTTTATTACGATCGGTGCGATGGGCACGGATGAAGTGAGTTTGCGATGACTTGGCAATCGCCCAACGGAGAACGCGTCGCGGCCGGTTTCGAAGCGGCCTTGCTGAGAGAGTCGATCGATCAGATGGTCGACCAAATCGCGTTCGATCGATCGCTATTTGATGACGAGGACAATTGGCCTTACGGCGTCACGCTGTTCGACCAGCTGGCCTGTCATCGACGGCTGGCGATCTTGCATTTGATCGCACGGCATTTGTTCCAGGACACCCGGCCGTCTTTGGATTTGACCGCCGTCAACGAAGCGGCTTTGTATGCCATTTATTGCAACGTCACCCAGCAAATCGAAATCGAAATCGATACCGTTTCGTTACTGGATCTTGATCCGGAACACCATCCGATGGGGGACTGCACGGCTTGGCGACGTTTGGTTTCCGATGCGTATTTGGAACGCTTTCCGGCGCCCGACGAAGATCTGATGGAAGGGGAAGAAGACGATTTCGGTCTTCCGGCATTGGATTGTGATGACACGGACCGCTGGGAGTTCATCGTCGACGCTTTGGCCGACGAAATGCTATGGGATCGTGATTTCGAAATGGGGGATCTGATCATGGACGCCGATCCGGAGCACGCCGCGGCGATGAAGCAACAGTTGGGAATCGATGACGACTACTTCACCGCGATCGCGGACGATCCCGACGAAGACGAACTGGATGATCTGGCCAAATCGATTCGTGACATCGTTCGCGTGATCTAAAGAAATTCGTTTCGGCTTGCCACCTTCGACGTCGGGCTCCCCAAGCGTTATTTTGAAGACCATGGCAGGAAACAAAAAGAAAAAGGCGAAAGCCAAGCCGCCTCGCCGACGCAAATCAGTCGTCAAAACCGCCGACGCGGGTTCACATGACGTCGCACGTCGCGTCAGTCGCGTTCGGGCGATTCCCTATCCGGACGAATCCGCAGAAGACCGAGCCGTTTTCGACGACGCCGCGTTGGCGGCGTTGTCCGGTGAAACGCACCGGCAAGCCGAAATCGTCCGGCAAGCCCTGGCCGCGATCGCCCAGCGACGCGACCCCGAGGCGATCGAGGCCGTCAAGTCGATTCCGCGTCGCAGCGTGTTCAGCGATTGGCGGTTGCTGATCCGCGGCCTGGTCGATTGGTACGCCGAACGTCACCAGGAAGCCACTCAGGCGTTCGGGCGATTGGACCCCTCGCGACGTCCGCACGCCATTGCCGCGGTGCTGACGGCTGCTGTCGATGGGGATGCGAAAGCACAGACGCCGGCCGACTCCGGCATCGCCGCGCCCGTCAGATTGGTTCGGCGGTTGCGTGTCGATCGGCCCGCGCTCGCCGAAGCCCGGCGTCAGACGGCCGTCGGTGAACCGGATCTCCAGGTCGACGACATGCCGGCGGACTTGTCGGCGGCCTTGCCCACGAACTTGTTGGGACCGCAGACGCTGGGGTGGCTGGTCGAGTTCTCGGAGGAGCATCGCCGCACGGAACCGGAGCTCATCGATTCGCTCCAGCGAGTCGCTCTGGCGAAAGCGGTGGACATGCCCTTCGTCGACGTGTTTCAGATGACGACCAAGCTGTTTCCGGGGCCTCTCCATGACCCTTCCAATCATCTGCGGGCCTGGCGATACCATGCCAAGTTCCAGGAAGGACAATCGAACGAAGAAGCGTCCAAGGATGCGTACCTGAAGGAATTGCGAAACAACGATCGACTTTCCGCACCGCTGCGTGCCGCCATCGAAAGCGAACTGCACCTTCAGACGGCGCTCGACGAGACCCCGCCGACAAGTTTCCGTCGCTTTTCGATCGCACGGGAAGACACGAAGAAAATCACGAAACATTTTCTCGCCGCCTGCCAAGCTTATCCCGCCTCGTCCAGAGCTCACGAGGAATACATCGCTTGGCTGCGCAGGTCTGTCGACGACGAGTATTTGCGAAAAGCCGAGCGAGAACCCTACGAGAAACAGTTGCCCGCCGCGATGCAGGCCTGGAGCGAAGGCGTTCCCACGGACGTCGAACCACGATTGTGGTTGGTCGATCACTATCTTGAATCCGAAAAGCTCGACGCGGCCGAGCCGCACGTCGAGTTTTTAGCCGGGACGCGAAGTTCCGATCTGCGGGTCCGAGCGATCCGCTGGAAATGGCATGTTCTGGAAGCCATGCGGTTGTGTCGACGCAAGGCTTGGCTGAACCAAGTCGAAACGCAATTACAATCCGCCGAAGCGATCTGGCCGGTTTGGGTCGCCAAGGATTGGTTGCCCTACCTGCGGGCGGCGGTGGCCCTGCGCGGTGGCGATGCGGCGGCCTATCAGGCCTTGCGATCCGAAGCGAGAGCGAACCTTCGAAACGCCGGCCCGGTCGACGCCGGCCCGGTCGACGCCGACGATGCGTCCTACGATCTGGTCGATGCCGTCATGATGCTGGGCGCCGCACAAAGGATGCGAGTACCGGTGGCGGATCTGAAACCGCTCCGCCGTCCCGTCGATGACGCGGCCGAAAAGAGTCGGAGCATTCCAACGATCGCCTTGATTCACGCCGGAAACTTTTTCGTCGACTTGCACCGCGCCGGACTGCTGTACCCCGCCTACCGCATGCACAGCCCCAATTTTGTGGACGAGTTTCGTCAACGTTTGAAGAATTCGCCGAAGCAATTCGGCAAGGAAATCCCCCTGGATGATCGGTTCTGGAAGGCCGTTTTTTGGTTGGCCGAAAAGCGAGCTTTCGGCGGCAACGCGGAAGAATCCCTGCCCAAAATCCTTGAACGGTGCGGCGAAAAGGCAAACGTTGCCGCCATCCGACTCCACGGTCGGCTGACAGCCAAAAGCAGTCTGGGGCTGAGTCGTTTTCAGGACGAGATCGAACGGCTGCGAGAAGCGGCAGACCGACAAACCGATCCCTATTTGCGATACTGGTTCGCCTCGTTGGTTCAGCAAGCCGAAGACCGAATCGCAAAGGACGAGCAAAAATTCGCGATGGGCCCGTTCGGCGGGATGGGCCCGTTCGGCGGCCCGTTCGGCGGTTCCTTCGCCGACGCCGACGCCGACGACTGGGACGACGACGACGACGAGATGGCGTTGGACGAAGACGACTACGACCCGCAGTGTGATTGCGAGCACTGCACCCGAACGCGGGAGCGTCTGGGGATTCCCCACCCCTGGGAGTCCGAATCCGCGGACGATCCCGAGGCTCCCGTCGCCGATCGCGGCGAAGGCTCCCTCCCCGCCGGTTTCAATCAGGACCCCGAGATCGTTCCGCCGCCCTTGCCCACTCGCCCGTCGCCACCGCCCCCCGATCCCGAATTCAAACTTAAACGACCGAAAGACCCCATGGGCAAACGAAAAAGGGCGAAACGATGAGTTCAGCCGATGACCGATCCGCGGCCGAGTTGTCCGGCGATCATGCCAGTCCGTTCGTCGTGCTGGGGCTTTCCGCCGACGCCGACGAGCAGGACGTCCGTCGCCGCTACCTGGACTTGGTGCGAAAGCACCCGCCGGAAAGGGACGCGGAAAAGTTTCGACAGATTCACGCCGCTTATCAGGCCGCTTCGGATCCCCTGGTGCTCGCCCGGCACTTGCTCCGCGAAGCCCCCGAGCCCGAAGACTGGCCGGCCGCGTTGGACCACGCCGCGGCGAATCCGCCACGGCTGTCGGTCGAAATCTTGCTGTCGTTGGGCAATCGGTCTCCTTCGGCTGACGAATCGAACGAACAAGTCGACACCGATTTCCTCGGCGGGGCATCGTGATGGATTCGGGCGAAGAACAAGTGGGACGGCAACCTTTGCAGCAGCAGACTCCGGCTGCCGAATTCGGCTGGGTCGATGTGATCGAAGCCTTCACGGCCATGCGACAAGAATTCCGCACCGGTACCAAGGAAGGTCGACAAGTCACCGAACGATTGGCGACGGTCACCCGGCAAATCGAACGGTTCGAACAACAAGTCCACGAATCGCTGGAACGTTTGGCCGACCAGCCGCCCGACGACGGCCAGCTGCAACGGGAGAAACTGGCGCAAACCTTGGCCGACATCGATCATCACGTCGCCCGTTCGGTCGACGCGGTGCGAGCCGTGGTCGCAAAACGAAAACAGGAAAATGCACCGGAGAATGTTCTGTCGGCACTGATCGATCGGCACTGGCAAGCGGCCGGACCGCTGACGCGTATCGTGGCAGGTCGTTGGATGCGGCGACTGCGATCCGAGTTGCAGACACAGGTCGCCGCCGGCCAGCCGGAGGACCAGACGATCACGTCGGGGCTTTCGATGATGGCCGACCGCGTCGCAAGACTGGTGTCCGGTGCGGGCGTCCGACGAATCGATGTGCGGGGTCAGCCCTTTGACGGCGAACGGATGACGGCCGTCGAAGCCGTCGCGCGTGACGACGTGTCCCCCGGCCACGTCGCGGTCCAACTCACACCGGCGTATCGTTGGCACGACAAAATCATTCGCTACGCCGAGGTTCACGTCGCGGCGTCGCCCGTCCCGGCGACCCCCTCCGCGTCACCCCTTTCCCCGACGGACGGTACCTGAACATGACTGAAACTTCATCTTCGTCGCCGATCGTCGGCATCGACTTGGGAACGACCAACAGCGTCGTCGCCGCGGTGGTCGACGGCAAAGCCGAAGTCTTGACCGAAGGCGGCCAGGCCATTTTGCCATCGGTCGTCGGTGTCGATCCGGCCGGCAAACTGATCGTCGGACAGGTCGCGCGGAATCAACAAGTCGCCTTTCCCGGTTCCACCATCGCATCGGTCAAACGCAAGATGGGGTCGATGGAACCGTTGACCATGGGCGACCAGACGTTCACGCCGCCGGAGGTCTCCGCGATCATCCTGCGTCGGCTTCGTCAACGTGCCTCGGCGGTATTGGGAACCGAAGTGACCCGCGCCGTCATCACGGTCCCCGCGTTTTTCGACGAAAACCAACGTCAAGCGACCCGCCAAGCCGGTCAACTGGCCGGACTGACGGTCGAGCGGATCATCAACGAACCGACCGCCGCGACGCTCGTTTACCACGCCGGCACCGACAAACAAAAACACATCGTCGTGTACGACTTCGGCGGCGGCACTTTCGATGTTTCCGTCGTCCGGATCGAATCCGGCGTGGTCGAAGTCCTCAGCAGTCACGGCGACACGAATTTGGGCGGTGACGACCTGGACGCAGTGTTGATGAAGCACGTCGCCGACGAATTCCAAGAACGTCACGGCATCGATTTGCGAACAGACGCGTCGAGTCGTTGGCGATTGTTACAGGTTTGCGAAGCGGCCAAACGCCGATTGTCCTTCGACGAAAGCTTTACCATCGGTGAAGAATTCATCGCCGAAAAAGACGGGCAACCGCTGAACCTGCAGACGACGGTGACGCGGAGCGATTACGAAAGTTGGATCGGCGGATTGGTCGATCGCACCATCGATTGTGTCGATCAATCGCTGCGTGATGCCAACATCAACGTTCAACAAATTGACGATCTTGTGTTGGTCGGTGGCTCCACGCGAACACCGTTGGTCGAACGCCGTTTGCGTGAAGAATTCGGATTGGAACCCAGTCGGGCGGTCGATCCGGACCTGGCCGTCGCGCTCGGCGCGGCCACGCAAGCCGCGATGTTGAGCGGCGAAACCGTCGGACCGGTCTTGGTCGACGTGACGTCGCACACTTTGGGTATCGAAGCGATGGTGGGAATCGGTTTCGACGGTCCGATCTTGAATTTTTCGCCCATCATTCATCGCGGTTCGCCGCTGCCGGCCAGCTACGAACAGGCTTATTCGGCAGTCCACGACGAACAAGACGCCGCCAAGATTCACGTCTTGCAAGGCGAACATCAAGAAATCGAACGCAACCGATCCGTCGGGGATTTTTTGCTCAAACTCTCCGATCCCAGCGGTGATCGACGCAAAGTGATCGTGCGATTCGATCTTTCGCTCAGCGGAACGTTGAAAGTGACCGCACGCCAAGTCGGCAACGAAGAACAAGAGGAACTGACGATCGACAACGCCTTGGCGGACTTTCAAGATCAGCAGGGACAAGCCGCGACTGAACGCTTGGATCATCTGTTCGATTCCGTGGACGAACTCGGCGTCCAAGATGATGACCGACCCTGGCGTTGGCGCGCCGACGCCCCCGAGACGGATGCTGCCCAGCCGACCGTTGCCGGCACCGTCGTCGGCCCCGCCGAACAGGATGATCTGGCCCCCGCCCACGCCGCGGTCCGTCGTGCCAAGGAAGCCTGCCAAAAGGTCGACGGTGAAGACGCCGAAGACCTGCGGGACCTGATCGAAAGATTGGAAGCGGCGATTCGCGATGACGACCAGGATGCGATCCCCACGCTTTGCGACGAACTGGATGACGTGTTGTTCTATGTCGGACAATGAACAACACGGCGACCGGGATCGGGATGATCGAGACGCAGGTCATCGAGACGGGGGCCGTCCCGAGTCCGAGGACACGACTTCGGTTCCCGCCCGCGGTTCGGCCGTTCCGCCGAAACTTCGCTGCCCCGCCTGTCGTGCCTCCCAGCCTTATCAGGACGTTTGTCGACGCTGTGGTGCCGATTTGCGGTTGTTGGTGAAAATCAAAACACACATCGATGACTTGGTCCGAAAACACGAAGCTTTCCGCATCGCCGGTAACCGTGAAGCCGCCGACGCGATCCGAAACACCCTCTGTCGGCTCGATCCCGGTTCGCTTGCCGCTCAAGAAAAGATGCCGGACGGTCGCATCGATCCGATTCGTGAACGACCGCATTGACGATTCGTCTCGACTGAGTCTTTGCCGCGGATCGAGGAACGTTCAGACGATCAGCGCGGATCGCCCCCACTCGCCGAAGCACGACGACCCAAGTTGCCGTAGCGATGGTAATCGTGACTGATCGACTGTTCGTTCAAGTAACGCAAGCCTTCGATGCGGCCCTCGGCAAGGGCCGGTTCGCCGATGACGGTCACAAACGCTTCGCCGCACGTCGTAAGAAGCTCTCGCGGCAGATCCCCCAGGCACCGGATCCGCCGAACGTCGCCGGATCGAATACGAAGGATCAGTTCGTCGGTCGTTTCGACGTGCGGATGGATCATGCCGGGCAACCAATCGGCCAACGAATCCAAAGTCTGAACGAGTGATTCGGGGCACTCCGGCGCCATGCTCACGTCCAATTGGGTCCCCACCGAAACGCCGGCGACGACGGTCAGCAAAACGTCCGTCACGTCGTCGTGCGGGCCGACGCGGATCGCCATGCCCTCGACCTCGCGGTAACGCCGCAGGTTGTCTTGCCCCGCCAAGCCGAACGTGTCGTGCGAGCCGGTAAACTCTTCGGCCACCGCGGCCGCACAAAGCTCGACGGATTTTCGCACGACGGCGCGATCGACGCCGGCGATCCCAGATCCAGCACGGGGCCCATCGGAACCGCCACGGCGGAGCCAATCGGAAAAGCGGTCCAAGACCGGATGATCAAAAGTTTCGTTCTCACTCGATGCCACCGACGACGCGGCGGCAGTCGGACCCGGCGACCGGTTCTCCATCCTGGAAAGCGCCAACACGTAGTGGGGACCGCCCGCTTTGACGCCCGGCCCGTAGGCGCTCAAGCCGACACCGCCGAACGGTTGACGCAAGACGACCGCGCCGGTCGTGCTGCGATTGATGTACAGATTGCCCGCCGGCAACGAATCTTTCCAAAGTCCGATTTCACGATCGTCCAGACTCTCCAGTCCGCTGGTCAGGCCGTATCCGGTGGATCGGACGATGCCGATCGCTTCCTCCAATCGTCGGTAACGCATCACGGACAAGACCGGTCCGAACAACTCGGTGTGATGACCGAAACTGCCCGGCATCACATTCCATTTGACACCCGGTCGATACAATCGCGGGTGTCCATCGACGTGTTCGGGGACGACCAGCCACGACTCGTCGTCGTCAAGTTCCTTCAAGCCTCGCGTCAATTCGTCGTTCGGTTTGCAAACCAGCGGGGTCACGTCGGTGTGCAGATCCCAGGCCGATCCGACGTGCAGACTGCGAACCGCGTCGGCCAAACGTGCACGGAAGTCTTTGTCATCAAAAATCTCGTCTTCCAATAGCAACAGCGACGTCGCACTGCATTTCTGGCCGCTGTGACCGAACGCCGAATAGACGACGTGCTTGATGGCCAAATCGCGATCAGCCATCGCGGTGACGATGGTCGCGTTTTTGCCGCCGGTTTCGGCCAGCAAGTGCAGGTCGGGACGCACCGCCAACATCCGCTTCGCCGTCGCGGTGCCGCCGGTCAAGATCACCGTGTCGACTTGTTCGTTGGCGACCAAGCCCGCTTCGGCGACGGAATCTTCGCAAGGAACGAACTGCAAAGCCTCCCGCGGGACGCCGGCGTCCCAAAACGCTTGACACGACAGCCAGGCGGGCAGCAGCGTCTGCGTCGCCGGTTTCAGCACGACCGGGTTTCCCGCCGCCAGCGACGCCGCGATCCCGCCGCAGGCGATCGCCAGCGGAAAGTTCCACGGCGTGATCACCGCCACGACGCCCCGCGGTCGGATCGTGACGTGCGGGTTGTCGGCGAACGCCCGCATCGACAGCGGGTAAAATTCACAAAAGTCGATCGCCTCGCTGACCTCCGGATCGGCCTGCGTGATGGTCTTTCCGGCGTCGCCGATCATCGACCCGATCAGGTCGCCACGCCGCTCGCGAAGCTTCTGTGCCACGCCCCGCAAGATCGCGTGTCGGTCGTCGATCGAGCGGTGTTGCCAATCGCCGCCGTCGGCCGCCACCGCCACGCCACGCCGGACGTCGTCCAAATCGGCCAACTGGTAGCGACAGGTGACACGGTTCGGCTCGTTGACATCGGTCGATTCACGGACCTCGGCGCCGGAACCGGTGGATTCGAGTTCGCCCGCCCGAACCGGCCGGATCAACGGTGCCGCGTCGTCTCGTTGCCCTTTCCAGGTCTCCAAGACACCGGCGATCCACGCGGCGTTGTGCGGCAGCGACCAGTCGGTGTCGGGTTCGTTGACAAAGGCGGTCCAGTGATCGGAAACAGGCGGTTGCACCGGAGACGTCCGTCGGTCCTGCGTCCTCCGCGGTGCCTGGCTGACCGTGTCGATCATCGATAGCGACGTCCGAAAAGATTCCGCCAGACTTTCGAACACGGGCGTGTGTGGCTCCAGATGGTACGAATGCCTTAAAAAGTTCTCGTGACCCGTGTTCTCGTCCAAACGCCGGATCAGGTATCCGATCGCGTGCAAGAAATCGGATTTCTCACACGCCGGGGCGTACAACAGCATCGGCGTGTCACGTCCGGTGATCGCACGGCGTTGATGGTTGGCCATGCCTTCGAGCATTTCGAATTGAACACTTTCGGGTCGACTCGACCGCGCCGTCCAAAGCATCGCCAGCGCCACGTCGAACAGGTTGTGCGTCGCCACGCCGACCCGCAAGACGCCTTCGTCGGCCGCCGCCAACATCTCTCGCAGCATGTTCTTGAAATTCGCGTCCGTTTCGATCTTGTTCTGATAGGGTGCCGGCGGGAAACCCGCGATCCCCGCTTCGACGCGTTCCATTTCCATGTTCGCGCCTTTGACCAACCGGATCGTCAGCGGATGACCCCCGGCGGCGACTCGGGCCCGCGACCACTGGATCAGCTCGACCATCACCCCCTGGCTGTCGGGAACGTACGCCTGCAGCGCGATTCCCGCGGCGGTCTGTTCCAACCCCTCGCGATCGAGGGTCTCACGCAGCACGTCGGCGGTCAGGTGCAGGTCTCGGTATTCCTCCATGTCCAAGTAGACGAACTTGCCGCGACCGGTCGCCGGGTCGATGTGACGATTGGCCGTGCGATACAGCCTTTCCAAGCGGTCGCTGACGGCGCGGATGGTGTGATCGCGGGCCAACGCCGAGACATGGCTGTACAGCGTCGTCAGCTTGACCGACAGGCAACGCACGTCGGGCATCCTCAGGACGTCTTGATAAGTCTGCATGCGACGCCGCGTTTCTTCGTCACCCAGCAGCGCTTCGCCCAGCAAGTTGACGTTCATCGCCAAGCCTTGTCTCTGGCGGTCCCGCAGGTGCCCTGCAAGGACGTCGCGTTCGGCGGGCAAAATGACGTTGGCCGTTTCACGCCGCATCTGTTCTTGAACCAGCGGCACCGCGACGCCGGGCAGGTATTCGCCGAAAGCACGAAAGCCGCGAAGCATCGTCTGTTCGACGGGACTGAAAAATCGCGGAATGCCTTGGACGTCCAACAGGTACGTCAACTGGTCGGCGACGCGTGCGGGCGTGTGCGTGCGAAACGCTTGGTCGGTCATCTCGACCAGTGTCGCCTTGTCGGCCTCATTCTGGATCATCCGATCCAGTTCCGCCTGTTGGCGACGCTCGGCGGGCGTCTGCAGTTTTTTCGCCGAAACTAGCAGTTCACTGGCGAGTTCGATGGCTTGATCGGCGTCGTTTTGTTGATGGAAAGTCATGCCCAAGTGTAACAGCGTGGCACCCGTCGCCGCTGCACGATTTTCAGAAGCACCCGATCACGTAGCGACACGCGGATAGTCACTGACGTAGCGGGATTCGCCAGAATTCCGATCCAGTATTTCGAAGTCGGAAGTCTGGCGACATCCGCTACAGTCAATCCGACACTTATTGATCGCGTGTTGCTCAGCGTTCTCCGAACGGGACGGCGACATACTATCTGGTCGGCAAAGGTTCCATCTTGAGGGTCAAATCGCCGGCGTCGGTGACGGGTTGGTCCGAAACATCGGCATTGACGTTGCCCCACTGATGGTTCGCTTGATCCATGATGCGGATGTTGCAACTCGCACCGGGAAGGACGCCCGACAGTTCCAGTCGGCCGTCTCGGTCAAGCGTAACGGGAAAGCCGAAAGCGATGCTGCCGCCGTCGTGATCGACCCGCAAGCTGATGAACGCTTGGGTAACCGAGAGGGGCTGGCCATCGTCGTTGACCAACCTAGCGATCAGTTTCGAAGCGGGCTTGAGTCGAATGTCGACCGTTTCGTCGTCCGGTCCGATGCGGGTCACGGCCGCCGCATTGCCGACTTCATCGCGTGCAACCAAGATCATGTCGTCGGTCCAACGGACGAGACTGCCGGCGTTCGGATCTTGGATCAGTGTCGCGGTGACTTCTTTGGCCGGTTGCTTGTCGGCGCCGACTGTCACGGTGCCCATGATCACGGTGCCGTCATCGCCGGTGGTGACTTCGGCGAGTGCAAACGCTTCGCCGTGGATCGCTGCGACTCTTGCACCGGCGACCGGTTGATCGCCGGAATCCAGGACCCGGACTCGGGTGATTCGCGGCTCGTCGAGCCTGATTTCAAGCAGTTCGTTCCGTTCGTACAGGAACATCTCGTGCCAGCCCAGTTCCCTGTCGTCGGCGGACTTGGCGATCAACAGTGGGCAGTAACGGCTGCCGGCTTTTAGTTCGGCTTGAAAGACGCCTTTGTCGTTCGTGCGGGCCGGCCAACTAGGGCAGGAAGTCAACAACCGGTAGCGGGTCGGATCGAATGACACGGTCAACCTTTCACAAAGGCGTGGCGAAGGGATGCGGCAGGCGAAGACGACGGGCACAGCGAAAGACTTGCCGAATTTGTAATCAGGGGTCTGCTCCGGGGCCGGCATCTGCCGCACGAATCACGAAACCAGATTATCAGCTTCCACGCACGCAGTGCCTGTCACGACCCGCGCACACAGAGAACACTCGGGGCAGAGAACGTTCGGTGGCAGAGAACATTCGGTGGCAGAGAACATTCGGGGCAGGGCGGTTTGCATCCTGGGACGGCTCGGTTGCCGGCGACAGGGACCCGCCGAATCTCGGTTTTCCCGACACCGGTCGTCATTTGTTTCGGAATCACCGTGCGAGTACACTTCGTTGTCATTCCATTTCGCCAAGGACCGCCCGTCATGAACCGATCACCCGACCTTTCCCCGAACGATCGCCGCAATTTTCTGAAGCGATCGACTCTCGCGGCGTCCGCCGTGGCCGCAACGACCGCGGCATCGGTTCGAACCGTCCGAGCGGCCGACAAAACCGAGCGGATGCGGATCGGGTTCATCGGCCCCGGAGGCCGTGGCTTCGGGGCGCACGTCAAGACGTTGTGCAACTTGCACAACGAAGGCCGCGCGATCGAATTGGTGGCCCTCGCCGAGGTGTACAGCGAACAACGTGAAAAGGTCGCCGCGCACATCGAAAAGGAAACCGGATTCAAACCGGCCACCTACGTCGACTACGGCGACATGATCGCCAAGGAAAACCTGGACGCCGTCTGCATCGGCACGCCCGACCACTGGCACCACAAACAAACCATCGATTCGCTCGAAGCCGGACTGAACGTCTACTGCGAAAAACCGATGACCAAGACCGTCGAGGAAGCCTTCGACGTGGAAGCCAAATGGAAAGCCAGCGGCAAGGTCATGCAAGTCGGCGTGCAGTCGACCAGCTTGCCGTTGTGGGACGAAGTCAACGCGCTGCTGTGCGACGGAAAGCTCGGCAAGGTACTCGGTTATCAAACCGAGTTCTTCCGCAACTCGAACGTCGGTCAGTGGCGTTACTACAAGATCGCACCGGAGATGACGCCCAAGACGATCGATTGGAAACGTTGGCTGGGGACCGATCACGGGCTGGCGGACGACATGCCCTTTGACCGCGAAGTCTATCGTCAATGGCGTCGATTCTGGCCGTTCGGAAGCGGCATGTTCACGGATTTGTTCGTCCATCGCACCACATCGATGCTCAAGGCGACCGGCCTTCGCATCCCCGGTCGTGTCGTCGGTGCCGGTGGCATTTACTTGGAATACGACGGCCGCGAAGTGCCCGACGTGGCCACGGTTGTCGCGGACTTCAACGAAGGCGCCCAAGGCCTCGTGACCGCAACGATGTGCAACGAAGCCTCCCGCATCACCCAACTGATTCGCGGTCACTACGGCACGTTCGTGTTCGGCAACGGTGAGCAATTCGACGGGTTCGACTTCATCCCCGAACGCGGGCCGGTGACGAACGTTCGTCAAAAGGAAGAACGCTTCACGACCAAGCCGATCGAGAACACGACGCACGCCCACTTTTCGAATTGGCTGGACGCTTGCGAAGCCGGTGATCCGTCGTTGTGCAACAACCAGCCCGATCTCGGCGCCGCGGCGATCTCGGTCGTGAACCTGGGCGCTCAGAGCTACCAAAAAGGCAACGTGTTCTTCGTCGACGGTGATCGCAATATTTCGACCGACGATCCCGGTTGGGCGAAAAAATGGGAATCCCGCTCGATGGCCGGTGGCCCGGTGTCGCACATCCCAGGCTGGAAAGCCGGCGACTACGGCAGCACGCTTTCGGACCCCGAGTACATGAAGCTGGGTGGTCCTTGGATCGACGGCAAGGAACCCTCGTAGGGCGACAAGGGTTACTGATCGTGCTCAAGTCGCCGGTGTCGCCCGTTTGCGTCGGTCCCAAGCCCGGGCGATACCGTGTCCGCTGATCCGTGGCGGGGACGGATCCTGATCATCGCCGCGGCGGTGATGTGGAGCACCAGCGGGTTCTTTGCCAAGGCACCCTGGTTCGACGGTTGGGATCCGCAAGCCCGTGGAGTGTTGTTGGCATTTTTTCGCAGCCTGTTCGCCGTGATCGTGTTGGTGCCGATGATCCGGCGGCCCCGGTTTCGTCCCGCCATGCTGCTGATGACGGTGTGTTTCGCCGGCATGGTTTGGTCCTTCATGGAAGCGATGGTCCACGGGCCGGCGGCCAATGCGATCTGGTTACAGTACCTGTGTCCGGCCTGGGTCGCGCTGGGCGGGTCGGTCGTCCTGCGTGAACGAGTCGGTGTGCGGGATCGACGGATGCTGGCGTTCTGTCTGTCGGGCGTCTTGTTCATCTTGGTCATGGAGTTTCGCGGCGGAAGCGGTCTGTACGCCAGCTTCATGGGGATCCTCTCGGGCGTCACCTTCGCCGGCGTGTTGTTGTCGATGCGAGAACTACGCGACGAGGATGCGGCCTGGCTGATCACGCTGAATCACGGCGCGACGGTGTTGATGTTGATGCCCTGGGCGTGGGCGGCGCACGAGCCCATTGCGGCGGGCAGCTACGCGGCGCTGGGACTGTTCGGCGTCTTTCAGATGTCGGTGCCGTACGTGTTGTTCGCCCGCGGACTCCGCTCGGTCGCCGGTGCCGAGGCGTCGATGTTGTCGCTGATCGAACCGCTGCTCGTTCCCCTGTGGGTGTTCGTCGCTTGGCACGACCATGCGAGCTACCAAGCGCCGCCGTGGTGGACATGGGTCGGCGGCGGGATGATCCTTTGCGGACTGTTGCAAAGGTATCTGCCGCACGCGCTTCGGCGATCGACCCGAGGAAACACGCCGGTCTAGTCTTGGAGCGGCAAAGTCAATTCTTCGGTTCGACCGTTGCGAAGGATTTTGATGGAGACCTTTTCTCCGGCGACGCGATTCTCGTTGGCGTACGCGAACACGTCGGCTTCACGCATTAAATCCGTACGGCCGTCATAGGCGATGATGATGTCGTCGACTCGGAATCCCGCCCGTCGGGCCGTCGCGTGCGGGCCGTACTTGCCAACGCTGGTCGCCCGCAACGCCATGCCGGGCACGTCGATGTTCAGCTCCTTCCGTTCGTCATCGTCGAGTGCTTGCAGACGCATGCCCCCGGTCATCATCCGCCCCATGCCCCAAGACGCGACTCGCCAGCGAGGATCGTCCAGGCGGCGCCATCCTTCGGGCAACTCGAGGGACGTGAGAAACTCGCGATCCTCGCGGCGGATTTCCATCTCGACTCGGCCGGGACCCGACGGTTGGTGGTGAAGGATCCACTGGACGTCGGCCATCGAAAGCAACGGCTGACCGTTCATGGTCAAGATCTCGTCGTCCGGCCGCAGGTCAGCACTGACGGCCGGGCTATCGGGGAGGACCGCTTTCACGACCGCGCGATGATTCGGATCCAGCACCAAACCGATCGACTTGGGGTGCGGATAGGGGAATAGCAATTTCTCTGGAATCGGAAGCTTCCTGGCGCGGTAGAAGTCTCGCCGCGCGTCCCCGATCTGGTGACAGTGAATGCAACTCTTCACCACGTCGCCTTCGTAGTTCAGTCGGTCGGTGTATTTCGAGGCAAGGGAGGGGTACTTTTCCGGCGAAGCGTATTCGAGGGGCTCGCCTGTTTTGCCGGCAAGCTGCGTTCGGTTCGCGGGGGACTCGGCGTGCAGTTCGAGCGCTCCCCGCAAGGCCGCCGCCATGCCCTTGAGCGAGACATCACCGATCCAGTCGGTGCGATGGGATCGCGTCCCGAAACGACCGTAGATCGTCTTGTCGGCGTTGATCATGAACATCGCGAACGACTGATCCGTGTCGAACTGAAACGTATCCAAGTCCAACCCGTTGGTGCCGACGATCCGCACGCAAACGAACTTTTCCAACAGCGGGCGAATGACCGGATCGTTGTCGACGAGGTCGTCGTCCAGCTTGACGCATTCCTCGCAGGGGATGCAACGCAGCGAGACCAGGATCGGTTTCCCGCTTTGCTTGGCGGACTCGATGGCTTTGGGCAAGTCGTTGTAGATCCAGAAGCCGGCCGCTTGCACCTTTTCCCGATCCGCACGAACTTTCGCTTCCCGCGATCCCGGCTCGGCCGCCAACAGTGGCGAAAAAACGAGTAATGTTGCGACCCAGCCCAAGTGACGAATCATCGAACGATGCCATTTTCGAGAGAGAGAGTGAAAAGCAAGCCGTCAGCACGACCCGCCACGATACCACAAGCCCATCGACGGGGGTGGCCGCCGGGCCGACTTCGACAGCTTGCCGCCATTGATCGATCATCACTCACTCAGGATCGAATCACCACGGTGACCTTCCGTGTGTCCCCCAAGTTTTTGTTCCCGAGTCTTTCCATGTCATCCGCCCACAAATTCCTACCGCATTACACCGTTGCCGACTATCAGAATTGGGACGGCGACTGGGAACTCTGGCAAGGCATCCCCGTTTCGATGTCACCCAGTCCGTTCGGGACGCATCAGCGAATTGCCAAGAACTTGGTGTTTGAGCTGGAGTCGCAGGTTCGCGAGCATGAATGTTCGGCCAACGTTCTCTACGAGATCGACTGGATCGTTGCGGACGACACGGTGGTTCGCCCCGACGTGATTGTCGTCTGCGGCGATCCGCCGGAGCGGCATGTCGAGTCGCCGCCGGCTTTGATCGCCGAGATCCTATCGAGTTCGACCGCCCGACGTGATCGCGAAGCGAAGCGGGACTTGTATCACGAACAGGGCGTGGGAGCGTACTTGCTGGTCGATCCGGAGTCACAATCCGTTGAGCTTTTTCGCCGCGACACGCGACCGGAGTGGCGTGCCGACCGAGTGACCGATGCCCGCCAGTTGTCCGTCTGCGACGGACGCCAATTGACGATCCGGCACGCGGACATGTTTCGCTGAGAAATCGAAAGGGCGGTGACTCAATCAGTCGGTGAGTTTCCCGTTCAAGGCGACTTTGACGGCTGTGTCGGCTTTGGCGAAGAATCGGTTCGCAACGGTCGATACAGGAAATCCATCGGCGTCATCGGACACCGCCGGTGTCGTTTCCGTTCCATCAAGGCTGTCGACATCCCGACCTTTGCCAGGCGATTCGCGATGAGCTTTCTTCTCGCCGGGACGGTGGTCGGTTGCGCTCGTCATCAAGAGCGGCCCATGATCACCGCGGTGGGACTTTCGCCGGGCAACCAATGCGAACCTCCTGGGATCCCGTACTACTTGCCCAAGCCGTTGTTGGTGGTCGCCAAAAACGTTCGGCACATCGACGACAGCAAGGTGGGATTGACCGCCCCGGTGCCGATCCCCGGTGGATTCGACAACCAAGCGGCTTACGGAGACATCAAGGCCAACGTCACGGTGCCTTACGGCGAAGGCAAACAGGCGACCAGTGGCGACGGCGTCCGTGTCAGCACCGCCAAGGCCGACGGCACGTCGACACGCGAATTCGTGCCCGAACAAATGACGCCTTCCGGCAGGGTCGAAGACGGCATCGCCCCGGACAGCTTCTTTACCTACCAAGTCGTTTTCGTCCCCGACCTGACGCAGAAATACGGTTTGCAAATCTCCGGCGGGGCCGGCGAATTCCGCGCCGCGATGAACATGGTCAACGGTTGGATGTACACCGGGATGGGGCCGTTCTACATGAAAGACAGCAGTTCGGCGCAAAACGCGATGGCCACCGGCGTCGCGGCGATGTTCGCCGGACGCGGGGCCGCCGACGTCCTGAACGAAGTCGGCGAGTTGACCGATGTGATCGGACGCCTGCCGGGCGCGGACGAAGGTGGGGGCATCACGTCGCCGTCGGAGCTACAACAGCTCGCCGCCGCCTTCCAAGGCATCGCCGACGCCATCGAGACCGAACCGACCGTGTCACAACAGATGCTCAACTATGCCGAGATCTACATCTACGAACCGTTCCTGCTCCCGGACAACTCGACCGATTGGCGGTTGATCGCCGAACATCATTTCGACCGCCAGTACTTTACCGAGCGGGACGATGTCGCGACCATCGACGCCAAACGAAAAGTCGTGCAGGCACTGATCGCGGGACTCGGTGGCGGCATGGCCGCGGCACTCGACCGCCAGCCGTCAGACGATTCCGCCAAAGCCGAAAAGCGTTCGTCCAAGAACGAAGCGGGAGGCATCTCGGAACCGGCCGACGGATCGGACGAGTTATTCGGAGAGATTCCCGCGCGACGATTGCCCGAGCAATTCGATTCGCCGGTTGTTCCACAGTCGGGCCAGCTGGACAACCAATCCAGACTCGATCCGCCCGACGTCCAGATCAACCTCACGCAGCCCACCGGGCCGCCACCGGCCGACAAGACACTGCGGGAATCATTCTCCCGTCTGCTGCACGGCGACACCGCCACGCGTCAATCCCGTCGTCTCGAGGCGACACGATATCGCGAAGGGCAATAGCCGTGCCGCCGCTGGATGACGTGGACGCCTTGGCTGATGATGAGTCCGTCGATCTGGTCGCCGATGCCGGTGCGTCGGAGCAGCCCCCACGTGCCGAAGCGATCATCGGCGACGACGACCGCCGCCCGGTGAAATCGATCAGAAGCGTCCCGTTTCGCTGCATCGGGCAATTGCTGGCTTGGGAACGTCGCGATCGCAGCGGTCGCGGGATTCCCGGAACGGCGTTTTTCATCGGCCGGCGAACGTTGCTCACGGCCGGTCACTGCTTGCCGAATTGGTCGACTCGTGCCGAGGTTTATCCGGGCTGTGAGGGTGATCGATCGACAGCACCGTTCGGACGCTACGACGTGACCGATCGACGCTTCTTTCCCGGTCGTCTGGACCTTGCCGCGATCCGCATTGCCGATCCTGTGCCCGCGGGACGTTTCGGCGACGCCTTCGGCTTTCTCCGGTGCATGGTCGTGACTGCCGCGCAGGTCCACGGTCGTGTCGCGGCCGTCAGCGGGTATCCGCAGAACCCGCCGAACTCCGCCGAGGACTGCGGCCCCGAGTGGGTCCGGCCCGATCAGGTCCAAGCCACCCAGTATCGCTCGGCGTCGGCGATCGGGGCTCACGGTGATCGGTTGTATTATCTGGCCGACACCTGCGCCGGCCAAAGCGGCAGCCCGGTGATGATGCGGTCCGACCAACCGGGTGCGATGCGAACCGTCGTGGTGGGCATCCACATCCAGGGCGGCAACGCCGCGAAAGGGAACGTCGCGGTTCGATTCACCCCGGCTGTCGGCGAGTTTGCTCGATCCGCGCTGGCCGAGTTCGAAGGCACGGCCGCCTAAACGCTGTCCGTCAACAAAGGATTGAATCAGCCGTTGAGCGATAGCTCACGGTTTCGGGTAACCGGACGCTAGCGCGTTGCGGCTGATCGGGTTTTGCGGAACGACGGGTGACGAGGTGCCTGCAAGAGATCGTGGACGGCTCGGCGGAGCCTGCCTGCGACGCACGTCCGAACCAATGGCCGGGCAAAAATCAGCTGACCCACGACGAACGGTCGCCGAGAGTGCCCAAGGGAAGTCGAGCAAAATGACTCCGGCCGATTAGGCTGGATCGGTACTCGTTCGTTCCCGTTCCGTTTTCAGCCTGATCGTCATGCCGCAAACCACGATTCACAGCGGAGACCGTGAGCACGTCTTGGACGCCCGCGCCGATCGGATCGATCACCGCGACCGGCCCTACCGTCCGCCCCTGGTCTCCCTGCCGCCCTGTTGGCCGACGAGGCAAGATCTGCAAGTCGGGCTGCCCCGCCATGCGGGAATGGTGGATCGACAGGGCGGATTCAAAGGCTGCACCGGTTTCGGTCTCGCCGCGGTGATCAACTTCGTGCTCTGGCGGGATGCGTTGTCGCGGGCGCCGCGTGCCGAAGCGGGACGGCTGGCGGTCGATCCGGTCGCCGTCGACGCACCCCGGGTCAGCCCGTTTCAACTGTATCATCTCGCCCGCGTGTACGACGAATGGGAAGGCGAGGACTACGAGGGCAGCAGTTGCCGGGGCGCGGTCAAGGGTTTTCACAAGCACGGCGCTTGCCGACGCGAACTGTGGCCGGGCCCGGACGCGCCGGTGGGGGACGCGCGCTGGCAATGGCAAGCCGACGCGGCGACGCGTCCGTTGGGGGCGTACTACCGCGTCGATGCGCGTTCCATCAACGATCTGCAGGCGGCGGTCCACGAGGTCGGCGCGGTCTACGTCTCGGCTCGTGTTCACGGAGGCTGGGCATCGATGGAGGAGGCCTCCGGTGCAAACGCCCGTCTTCCCGTCATCCGGCGATCTCTCGCCACACCGCACGTGGGCCTACACGCCTTCGCGATCGTCGGCTACGAGCCTCGGGGATGGGTCGTGCAAAACTCCTGGGGCGGCGACTGGGGATATCACGGGTACGCGATCTTGCCCTATCGTGATTTCGTCGATTCGGCCGTCGACGCCTGGGTCGCCGTGCTGGGGGCGCCCACGATGGTGGCCGCCGATGATCGGCCGGCCGCCGCGGCCCTGTGCAGCTTTCGCTGCGATTCGTTGTCGGCCGCCGTCACTCGTGAACCGTCCTGGCTGTGGACGCAGCCGACGATTCCGTCACGAGGCGCGACCAAACCCTTGTCGACCGAAGAAGCCTACGCGCTGACGATCGTCATGGAAAATGACGGCCGTGCGCTGCGGCGCCGCGTCGGGTTCGATTCCGTCGAGCAGGCCGTCGACGAGATCACGGTGGACTTGCCGCTGCGGTGGTTCCACGCCAACCGCGAGACCACCGGTGACACGCTGCGCTTCGCTGTCTACGTGCACGGCGGACTGAACAGTGAAGAGGACTCGATCCGCCGCGTCCGCATCATGGCACCTTACTTTTTGGCCAACGGTGTCTATCCGCTGTTCGTGACTTGGCGGACCAGTTTCTACGATTCGATCTTGGGCATCATGGACGACAGCCTGCGTCGATTCTTTCGTCCTCCGTCACGCGCCGAATCGATCGGCTGGGCGGACGCGATCGCCAACCAAGTCACCGAGGCGACCGATCGCGCGATCGAAGTGGCTTGTCAAAACTTGCTGGTCAAACCCGTCTGGACCCAAATCAAACAGAACGCACAGGCCGGCATTCGAAACGGTCGAGGACTGTACTTGCTGTCGCGAGGGATCGAAGACCTGATCGAGCAAGTCGATGACTCGGGCGGCGAAGTCCAGTTGCACCTGATCGGGCATTCCGCCGGCGCGCTGCCGATCGGTCATCTGCTGCGTCGGTTTCGGACCCGTCACCTGACCGCGGCGTCGTGTCGATTGTTCGCACCGGCCTGCACGGCGGATTTTGCCAACGACCACTTTGTCGATGCGATGGAACGCGG
>CAYVRC010000082.1:0-24966 GCA_964453205.1 uncultured Pirellulaceae bacterium
ATCGTCGGGCCGTGGCTACGCGACGCGGCGGTCCTACAGTTCGTCGAAGCCACGTCGTCGATGATCGAATGCGGCTACACGCCCGTCGAAGCCGTCGAGATGTCGGCGACCTGTGTACGAAATCGTGCCATTCGTGCTTCCGTCGAAGACGTCCGACGCAGCGTCCAACGGGGCGAACAATTGAGCACACAATTGGCCAAACATGATCGGTACTTTCCGGCCACGTTGTGTCAGTTGGTTGCCGTCGGTGAACAGTCCGGCGAGTTCGCCAAGGCTTTGCGAGGCAGCAGCGATCACTTGCGTGAACGCTTGGAGACTCGCATCGACGCGACCGTCGGATTGTTGGAACCGACGCTGACGATCGGATTGGCCTGCCTGATCGGTGGCATCGTGCTTTCGATCTACACCCCCATGTTTCATATGTTTGAGGTGCTGGAATGAGAAACGGATTCACGTTGATCGAAGTCATCTTCGCGATCTCGCTTTCGGCCGCCGTTGCCGTCATGACCATCCTGTCGCTGAGAAATCCGGGACAAGCGGCGCAGTCGAACGCCTGTGACCTCCGTCGAGAAATCCTGCAAGACCAGGCGGACCGATACACGGATTTGACCGGCCGGTCCCCAAGCACGGACCTCCGAGACCTCCGCACGCCCGAGTACGCCGGCGCTTCGATACCGGTCTGCCCGAACAGCGAAGAAAACTATCGTTACGTCCGGGGCGAGGTCCAGTGCCCCTCGCACCCGTGAATGGGACGTCCGATTCGGGCGGCGAATCGTTCGACGATCCGGATTTCGGTTCAGCCGGCAGCCGTCGCGGGCCGCTTGGGCGTGTACAGACAACAGTCTTGCGGACACACATCGTGCCAGGGACCGAGGTCCCCCGCGGCGCGGCGCTGATCGATCTGCCCGAGGCGTTCTTGCACCAGTTCACGAATCATGGCGACGAATTTCGGATCCGTTCCCGCGGTCGCCGCCCGCGCCATCGGAATGCCACGAGACTTGCACAAGTCGGCGGCCTCTTCGTCCAAGTCGAACATGACTTCCATGTGGTCGCTGACGAAGCCGATCGGCAACAGGATCAACGCTTTCAGCTTTCCCGCATCGTCCAAAGCGGCGATTTGGTCGCAGACGTCGGGTTCCAACCAGGGTTGTTGCGGCGGACCGCTGCGGCTTTGGAACACCAACGTCCAGTTCCGAAAACCCGCCGCTTCGGCCACCAATCGACTGGCCTCACGCAACTGTTTCTCATAGTCGCAGTTGTCGGACATTGAATTGGGGATGCTGTGGGCGGTGAACATCAACGTGACGTCGTCATCGTCGTGGGACAACTCGGCCGCGGCGCTTCTGACGCTGTCGGCCATCGATTCGATGAACAACGGGTGGTTGAATCCCATCCGCACTTTTTCCACGATCGGCGCGTCCTCGCCGACTTCTTCCCTGGCCCGAATGATGTTCTCGCGGTACTGACGACATCCGCTGTAGCAGCTGAACATGCTGGTAAAGAACGCCAAGGCACGTTTGCGACCGTCATCACGCATCTGGGCCAACGTTTCGGCAAAGTAAGGCGTCCAGTTCCGATTGGCCCAGTAGATGGGCAGATCAACGCCCTTGGCATCGAACTCCGCTCGGATCGCCTTGATCAGGCGGCGATTCTGTTCGTTGATCGGGCTGACGCCGCCGAATTGCTTGTAATGCTCGCTGACCTCCAGCATTCTTTCTCGCGGGACGTTCTTCCCGCGAAGAACGTTCTCCAAGAAGGGCATCACGTCGTCAGGCCCCTCGGGGCCGCCGAAGGACACTAATAAAAACGAATCGTATTCGGGAAGGGGATCGCTCATTGACCGTCGCAGCAGTGGAAAGACCTGTGATGTATTTCACATTGTCCATCACTATCCGCGTTGATCAACCCTGTGGAGCCAGGGCGATGATCACGTCGAACGAAGTCTCCGCGTACCGGTACGAGACGTAGATCGGATGCACGCGTCTGGGAAACACAAAGGCTTCCCGCCCGGCCAGGATGACGCTCGGCAACCCCATCTTCAGGTCGTGGGGGGCCAGGCGACGCTTGGCACCGCCGACGATCAGGTTTCCGAGTTCACCGGCCGCGTCGATGACGTCTTGGTTGATGTCGTCGGCCGCCTCGCCGATGATGTCGGCGGTCCACTGCCGGGCCGCTTCGCCGGAAAGACAAAGTCCGATGATGCCTTGCAGGTCGCCGCTCAGACTGAGGGTCACGGTCAAGGGATGCTTGTCCGCCATGTGTTTTTCGGTGGCCGGCAGGAGATGCAGACTGACCTGCTCGGCGGGGTGCCCCGCCATCATGCCGAATACTTCGTCGATCGATTCGTCCACCGCATCAGCAACGGCTTGGGACAGATCCCTATCGAGAACGGTAGTCATTCGATTCAAGCCGTTTGAGGATTCGGAAGGACGCGTTGCAGTTTCATTTGCAACATTTCTTGATCGAACGGTTTGACCAAGTAGTCATTGACCCCGGCTTGGATCGCTTTGACGACTTGCGTCTTTTCGGATTCCGTGGTCACCATGACGATCGGGTGCTTGTGGCCGGCACCGCGAATCTTCTGAACCAGCTCCAAGCCGTTCATGTTCGGCATGTTCCAATCGGTCAAGATCAAATCGATGCTGCTTCCGTCGCCGAACGCTTGCAAGCCTTCGACGCCATCGGCGGCTTCGACGACTTCGTCGATCCATAGCGAATGCAGACCGCGGGCAATGATTTTTCGCATCACACCGGAATCGTCAACGATCAAAACCTTCATCAAAGTCATCCCACATGCAGTTACTGATACACACCTCCGATTCAAAATCGGCCCGAGCGAGCCGACTTAACGAGTGTATTCGTTGAACCTTAGCACGCGGGTTCACCGAGTAAGTAAAAAATATGTTTCAATGGAGTCTTTCTCTTTCTTGGACTTATTGTGTTTGTTTCGGCGACGTTTTGGTGCCGAGGATTTCGATTCTGCGGCTTGTGCCTTCTCGTTCGTTTCGGCACAGCTGACCGATCAAAAAACGATGCACTTTTAAGCAAAAGGCCCCGCATGTAACGATTCTTGCGGGTACATCTTCCTAGGCGATTTGCGTTCAGGGCCGCGGTGATTTCGAGATGCGAAAGCATCGGTCCCGCCAGAATTGCGATCTTGCCGACCGCCAAGTACTGCGGGAGCCGGGCCGGCCGAACGAAATTTCGACGTGAATCGATCGCGTCGGCGGCTGTTGATTCCTTCGCGACCGTAGTCCACCAACCTGGCATCTGCCAGGCGAACCTCGTGTGGAGTTGTGAAAATGGACGACAGCGAACTGCTAGCCGAATTTGTCGAAGAAGCAAGAGACCATCTCAGCAACGTGGAGATGCAGTTGTTGGAGATTGAGGTGCACGGTGCCAACATCAATGACGATTTGGTCAACACGGTCTTTCGCGCCATTCATAGCGTCAAAGGTGCGGCCGGTTTCCTGGGGCTGACACAAATCAACAATGTCGCGCATCGCCTGGAAAACATTCTCGGACGCGTCCGGGACCACCAGCTGATCCCTGATCCCTATAACGTCGATGTCATGTTGAAAGCGGCCGACCGACTTTCGAAATTGATCGAGGACATCGATCACAGCAACGAAACCGACAACGCGGCCTTGTGCGAAAAACTGGACGAGTTGCTCGACGCCGATGCCCGACCCGCCACCGCCCCGTCGAAACCGTCGACACGGGTGTCTTCGCCGTCGACCGCCGAAACCGTCGATTCACGTGACGCGGCGACCGGCGCTCGGGACATGTTGAAAGCAGCCGACGTCGGTGTCCTGGCCGCCCAGGACTCGGTCCCGATCAGCCCCGATGCCCCGGTGAAAACTCAAAAGCCGGTCGTCTCGACACCGCCGAACGCCACGGCCGAGACCAAGTCGCATCATACCAGTAGTCCCGAAGCCAGCATTCGCGTCGGTGTCCGCGTTTTGGACCGGCTGATGAACTTGGCCGGCGAACTGGTGCTCAGTCGCAACCAGTTGTTACGAGTGCTCAGCCAGCCGACCCCCGATCGCGGAAATCTCGATTCCATCGCCGGCGGCCTGGATCAGGTCACGACGGAACTGCAAGAAACGATCATGCAGACTCGCATGCAGCCGATCGGAAACGTGTTCAACAAGTTTCCGCGTGTCGTTCGCGACTTGGCTTCCTCGTTGGGCAAACAAATCGATCTGCAACTGGAAGGTGTCGAGGTCGAAACGGACAAGACCATTGTCGAGGCCATCGCCGATCCGTTGACCCACTTGGTGCGCAACTCTTGCGATCACGGGATCGAAGTACCGGCCGTCCGAGAAGCCGCCGGTAAACCGGCGGCGGGAACCGTGCTGCTTCGCGCGTTTCATCAAGCCGGCAAGGTGATGATCGAGATCCGTGACGACGGGGCGGGTATGGACGCCGACGTTTTACGAAACAAGGCGGTTGAAAAAGGCGTTTTGACCGCCGAGGCCGCTTCGCAAATGAGCGACCGTGATGTCGTGAACCTGATTTTCGCGCCGGGATTCTCCACGGCGAAAGAGGTCACCGCCGTCAGCGGACGTGGCGTCGGAATGGACGTCGTCCGTACCAACATCGAACAGATCGGCGGCAGCGTCGAAGTCGAATCGGAACTCGGACGCGGAAGCGTGATTCGGATCACCCTGCCGCTGACCCTGGCCATCGTCCCGTCGATGATCGTGTCGATCGAGGATCGACGCTACGCCCTGCCACAGACGAACATTCTCGAGTTGGTTCAAACCGACGGAAAAGCGAAACGAATCGACCGAGTCGGCAACGCGGAAGTCCTGCACTTGCGAGGCTCGCTGATACCTTTGGTTCGGCTGCGTGACATCCTCGGTTTGGAGTCGGCCGTCGACCCGGAGGCAGCCGGTGACGAATCGTCAGGCAACCAGTTGGTCGTCGTCGAGTCGGGTCGGCTGCGCTTCGCTCTGGTCGTCGATCGAGTGCTGGACAGCGAAGAAATCGTCGTCAAACCTCTCGGTCGACACCTGGCGAACCTGCCGCTGTTGGCCGGTTCGACCATTTTGGGCGATGGACGCGTCGCCATGATCTTGGACGCGTCGGGAATCGCCAGCGGCGTTCAACTGGCCAACGATCCGGAGTCCATGAGGACCGAGGAAGCGGGTGACCCCGACGATGCTCCGCTTTCGGATATCAACCGCTTGGTGCTGATGTCGGTCAGTTCGAGCGACCATTTCGCGTTGCCGATGGACATCGTCAGCCGCATCGAGCGGGTACCGGCCACGAACATCGACGTCTTGGGCGATCAAAAATTCCTGAAATATCGCGGCGGAACCCTTCCCTTGATCGCGATCGAAGACGTCGTCCGGGTGAGCGAAGTCGAACAACCTGAACACGTTCACGTCGTGGTCTACAAGGTTTACGGTCACGAAGCCGGATTGATCGCACCGTACTTGAACGACATTCGCGACTGCCAACTCAACATGACCAGCGATCGCGGTCGTGGTCCCGGCGTTGCGGCCATCACCGTCATCGACGGGAAATCGACACGCCTCTTGGATCTGTACGGTCTGACCGAGATCGCGCGTCCGGACTGGTTCGAATCCAAAGCCGATTTGGCGTACGACCACGAACCGCAACTGTTGGTCTGTGAAGACAGTGCCTTCTTTCGAAACTTCTTGATTCGCATTTTGGAAGAGGAAGGTTACCGGGTCACGTCGTGCGAAGACGGCGAAGAAGGCTGGATCGCGCTGACACAATCGCCCGGCAAGTTTGACCTGTTGGTCACCGACGTGGAAATGCCTGAACTGGACGGGATCGAACTGACGCGTCGCATCCGGAAACACGAACAGCTCCGTGATCTTCCGGTGATCGCGCTCACGAGTCTGGCCGACGACGAATCGACCAAACGAGGAATCGAGGCGGGCGTCGATGACTATCAAATCAAGATGAACAAACCCGACTTGTTGGCAAGTATCCATTCAAACCTACAGAAAGTGTTGACACAATGAGCCACGACCACCCGAATCATGAACACAACCAAGAAGGCCAAGTGCAATTGGTGACTTTCAAAGTCGGCGACATCGTCTTGGGCATCGATATCGAACACGTCCAAGAGATCAACCGCCTGCTGGATGTTACCCGCGTGCCCGGCGCCAGTCGGATGATTCACGGCGTCGTCAATCTACGCGGCGAAGTCGTCACCGTGCTGGACCCCCACACGATCTTTGACGTTCGATCGAGCGGCACTTCGGATTCACGCCGAAACCTGGTCCTGCGGGCCGGTGGCGAACGAATCGGAGTCATGGTGGATCAGGTGGCTGACATTTTGACGATTCAGCGATCCGAACTGTCTCCGCGACCGTCGAATGTTCGTTCGGTCGACCGACGGTTCATCGATTCGGTCTACCTGAGCGACGCGGGCGTCATCATCATTCTGTGTGCCGACAGCTTGATCAACGCCATCGATCAGTCGCCCGAACTTGCCCTCGCCGGCGCGTAGCCTCAGACTTTTCGAACTGAAATTTTTGCCCCGAATCCGATGTGTCTTTTTATGCTTAGTGTCTTTCGTTTTCGTTCACTGAATTTACGTGGACGTTTGATCGCGTCATTCGTCGCTTGCGGCTTGATCCCGATGCTGACGATTGCCGCCTTGAACTACCGTTCGGCCCGTCAAGGCAGTACCGAAGTGGCCGGTCAGGCATCCGACGATTTGCGTCAAAAGACGGAGCACCAGCTGGTCGCGGTTCGCGATCTGAAAAAGGCCGAGATCACCGATTATTTCGGCGGCATTCGCGATCAAGTCATCACGATGAGTTCCGACCGCGGAATCGTCCGGGCGATGCAGGGATTTACCGCGGCATTCAACGATATCGTCGAGGATCGAGGACTCGCCAAGACCGATTTGGTGAACATGCATGGTGACCTGCGACACTATTATGAGAACGAATTCGGCGCGAAATACCGAGCCGAGAATGACGGAACAGATCCGTCCGCGTATTCTCGTCTCAGCCAACTTCCCGCGTATTCGCTAGCCCTGCAGCACGCCTACCTCGCCGACAACGGTCATCCGTTGGGCAGCAAGCATCTGCTTGATGACGCGGGGACGGGATCGAAGTACGACAAGCTTCACTCGGAATACCATCCTACCATTCGAAACTACCTGGATCGATTCGGATATTACGACATTTTTCTTGTCGATGCTCGATCGGGAAACATCGTCTACAGCGTCTACAAGGAATTGGATTTTTCGACCAGCCTCCGCGACGGACCTTACAGCAGTTCGAATATTGGCCGCGTTTTTCAAAAAGCGGTCGAATTGCCTAGCAGTAACGATTTCGTGATGGTGGACTTCGAATGCTATTGGCCCAGCTATGAGGCCCCCGCCAGTTTCATCGCCAGCCCGATTTTTGAAGACGGAAAAGCCATCGGCGTCTTGATCTTCCAAATGCCGATCGACCGTATCAACGACTTGATGAAACGTGACGCGGGGCTTGGCGAAACCGGCGAAACCATTTTGATCGCCGCTGACGGACGCCAGCGTTGCGATTCGACCCGCGATCCGTCCAACCACTCGTTGACCGAAGCGTTTCGTAATTCATCCAAACGGATCGACAGCGATTCGGTTGAAAAAGCGATTCTCGGTCAGTCCGGGATCCAAGTCACCGAAAACTACTTGGGCGAGACCGTGCTGAGCGCCTACGCACCGGTTCCCTTGTTGGGAGTCAGCTGGGCCATCGTGACCGAAGTCACCAAAGATGACGCGTTGGCATCGATCGCGACGATCGCCCAAGTCAACGCGGACGCCCAACACCATATGATGATGATCTCGATCGGTGTCTGTTTGGTCGCGACTTTTGTAATCGTCTTTGTGGCTTGGCTGGTGGCCAGATCGCTGGTTCGCCCGATCCGGGCCACGGTGGAAACCCTGCATGACATCGCCGAGGGAGAAGGCGATCTGACACGGCGATTGGATGAGAATCAAGTGGGTGAGTTGGCCGAGTTGGCCAAGAACTTCAACCGGTTCATCACACGTCTTCAAGATTTGGTCGGATCGATCTCGGGCAATGCCTGCACGCTGACACAAGCCAGCCAGGCCCTCAGCGAATCGGCGGGCCGTTTGAGTGCCGGAGCCTTGCAAAGCAAGACACAATCGGCAACCGTCAGCAGTGCCGCCGAGGAATTGTCCATCAACATGCAAAGCATGGCCGGCAGCACCGAGGAGATGTCCTCGGGAATCGATCACGTCGCCAAGGCCGTCAGCGAAATGAAGCAGACGATCGCCGAGATCGCCGTGAACGCCGAGCAATCGGCCGAAGTCGCTTCCCAAGCCGCCGGGGCCGCGGACATTTCGAACCAGAAGGTCAACGACATGGGCAACGCCGCCAACGAAATCGGCATGGTAATCAGCGTGATTCAAGACATCGCCGAGCAGACCAACTTGCTGGCCTTGAATGCGACGATCGAAGCCGCCCGTGCGGGCGACGCGGGCAAAGGTTTCGCGGTCGTCGCGACGGAAGTCAAGCAACTCGCGAAACAGACCGCCGACGCCACCGATGACATTCGCCGGCGAATCGAAACGATGCAGCGGAGCACCGGCGAAACGGTCGATTCGATCACGCAAATCGGTGACGTGATTCGCCGCGTGAACGAATTGAGCCGGACCATCGCTTCGGCAGTCGAAGAACAGAGCATCACCACGCAGCAAATTGCCGAACACGTCGGGACCACGGCCGAATTGGCCGGCACCGTCGCGAGGGGTGTCGCGGAGTCGGCGAACGCCAGTCGAGAAATCACCGAAAATATCTCTCATGTCGATGCCGTGTTGCAAGAAACGGCCGACAACGCCGGCACGAGCAACGCGTCGGGCGAAGACCTGTTGCGATTGGCCGGTGAGATGCGAACACTCGTCGATCAATTCAAGATCGACGATTCTCCTGTGGCTTCCGTGCAGCGATAACATCATCGCCAATAACTTCGACAACAAGCTGTTTTCTCTGACTCCCAAGGTTTTCTCCTCATGACACTTTCCGCCGTTGTGGTCGACGATTCGATCATTTTTCGAAAAGCCGTCCGCGACAGTTTGGAAGCCGTCGGCGGCGTTCGCGTCGTGGGAGTGGCCGGAAACGGCTTGGTGGCGGTCGAAAAGATCCGCCAGCTCAAGCCGGACTTGGTCACCCTGGATGTCGAAATGCCAGACATGGACGGCTTGCAGGTGCTGAAACAGCTGCAAAAAGATCAGCTGTCAACCAAAATCATCATGATCAGCTCGCTGACCCAGCGGGGAGCGTCGGCGACGACCGAAGCATTATCGCTGGGAGCTTTTGATTTCATCTTGAAGCCCAACGGGGGGGACGCAAAGAGGAATTTGAGCGAACTTCAGCAGCAGCTATCGGTACGTGTCCGAGAGATCTCTCGAATCGCCGTCCGGCCTGTCGCTTTGCTGCCGTCGCGGCCGGAGTCCAACCTTTTCAAGGCGGTCAAGCCGGCGAAATCTTCCGCCGTTTTCCAGCCGAACCTCGGCAAACGAGAACTTCCCGAAGTCGTCTTGATCGGCATCTCGACCGGCGGACCGCAAGCGCTACGGGGGATGTTGACACAACTTCCTGCGGATTTCCCGGTGCCCGTCATCGTTGTGCAACACATGCCGCCGATGTTCACCGCTTCGATGGCGCGCGACATCGACAAAGCGGCTCCGTTGAACGTCGTGGAAGCGGCCGATGCGATGCCGATCCGTACGGGCACCATTTACATCGCACCGGGAGGAAAGCAGCTCGGGCTGTCCGGCGCCCCCTATGATCTGCGCGCGGACGTGAACGACGATCCGGCACAGCGGAACTGCAAACCGAGTGTCGATTATCTGTTCAAATCGGCAATCCGAGTGTTGGGCGGAAACGTTTTGGGATTGATCATGACAGGAATGGGCGATGACGGTCTGGACGGATGCCGAGGTTTACAGGCCGCGGGCGCCGCGATCTGGGCACAAGACGAAGCCTCTTGCACGGTCTACGGGATGCCACGCCAGATCGTCGAAAACGGGTTGGCCGATGAAGTGATCCCCTTGGGAAAGATCGCCTCGAAACTGGCGAACGCGAGTTACCGACGTCCTGTGGTGCAAACCTTGGCGTCGCGATCGTGAATTTTCTCGACAAACCGGTGGTTTCGCCGACCGAACAGGCCGACTTGGATCGTCTGCGGGAATTGATGCGGCAATGGTGCGGCGTCCATTTGGATGACTCCAAGAACTACTTGATGCGTAATCGCTTGAGTGAACTGCTGGTCGAACTAAAAATCGACGGGCTGTCGCAGTTGATCGCCCTGACGCGAGGCGCCGGCAACTCGGCCGTTCGCGATCGCATCGTGGACGTCCTGACGACCCACGAAACGCTATTCTTTCGCGACAGCACGCCGTTCGATGCGATCACGGGTCAGATTTTGCCGGCGATCCGGAAAGCGGCCGGAACCGGGCGTCCTCGTCTGCGAATCTGGTCGGCCGCCTGCAGCACGGGCCAAGAGCCCTACAGCCTCGCGATGGCGCTCGTCGAAACGCTTCCGGATCTGGCCGGCTGGGACGTCAGCATCGACGCCACCGACGTCTCGGCCGGTTCGATCAAGCAAGCCATCGCCGGCGAGTATTTGGACCACGAAATATCGCGGGGCTTGAGTCTTCATCGACGAATGCGACACTTCACGCCAAACAACGCTCGTTGGCGGATCAACGAAAACTTGCGAAAGATGGTGCGGTTTCGCGTCGACAATCTTCTCGCGCCCAATCCCGGCTGCCAACAATACGACTTGATTTTGTGTCGCAACGTCGCGATCTATTTCACCGTCGAAGATCGGAACCGTATTTTCGAAAACATGTCGGGCCGTCTCACGGGCGAGGGCTATCTGTTTGTCGGCTGTAGCGAGGTCCTTTCCAATCTTTCGCACGTCTTGACCAGTCAACGAGTCAACGGGGCAACGTGTTATCGTCCCGTCAGATCGGCATCCGGTGCCACGATGCCGATTTCGTTATCGTCGTCCGTGACGCCGCGTGGCTCTGTTTCGCTCGGTTCAGGACTATCCGGCGGTGCCTCTTTGTCTGGCAACTCGTGATCGTCGCTGCCATCATCGACGTCACTCGGTTGCGGCGTTTCTTGATCCACCGGGGCCGGCCGTTCGCTTAACCACATCGGGATGCACAGGACGGCGGCGGCCGCGACCAAGATCGTCCAGGGATCGCTCGTTTCGCTCGGCCAAAACCGAATTTGGTCGGCCGGTCTCCACGAGACCAACTGGACCGTCAATGCCACCGGCATCATCAGGCCGAATCGGCCCAACGCATCGGTCCGATTGAACAAGCCCCCGACGGCGACCGCGGCAAGACTGGCGATCAACAAGACCGCCGACAAGGCTTGCCATCCGACGACGATCGCAGGGACCGAAATCATCACGATCAAATCGATCAATCGCTTGCTGCCGGAACCCAACGGGTTGAGTTTCAGATCAGCCGTCGGGCAGAAACCTCGCGCCAACGAACGTCCCGCCAAGCCCGCGGCGGCAAGCGCCGTGATCACGCGGATGATCGCGTCAATCGTCGTGGCGCCGTCCCGCCAAGTCGGTCCGACGCCGACGTCCGCAGGAGACGGGCTGACGACGGCGGGCAACTGCATCCAAGTCACGACCAACAGATGCGGCCAGGCCAAGGGGACCAAAGCGATCGCCACGGCGGCAAAGCCGATCAATTTTGCCGGCACTCTTTGACGATCGTAAAGGATCAGTCCGATCGCCCACGCTACCGACACGGCGACCACGTGGTAAATCAAAATGGACAGCAAAGTCGGACCGATCATCGGGCTGCGAATCGGTCCGTGAACGTGCGTGGCCACATCGCCGGGCAGGCTGAATCGGTAAAGTTCGGCGATTCCGAGCAAAGTCAGCGTCATCCCCACCGAGGCTTCGACGATGGGGTATCGGATCGAAATCGGCAGGCGACAGGCTCGACATCTCCCCCGCACCGCCAACCATCCCAGGACGGGAAAGTTGTCCCGCGCCAACAGCTGGGTCCCGCAGCGGGGGCAATGCGACCTGCCGCCGACGCTTTTTCCCCGGGGCATCCGCCACGCCACGACGTTCAGGAAACTGCCGATCGACGATCCGATCCAAGCCAACCAGCCGACGATCACCACGTCGATCGTGTACGGCATCAGCAAATCCTGAAAACCGTACAGCGGGTACTTGGCGGATTGCCACGCCGCCATGCCGACGACGTAAGCGAACGCCAAAAGGATCAAGCCCGAAACGGCGGCCCAGAACATCCAAGGAAAACGCGAAAAGCGAAATCGTCTGCGTCGTGTTGCCAAAGAAAATGCCGTGCGGATGCGAAAGGAAGCCGTGTCGAGTTTAATCGCCCGGTCACGCCCCGAGGGGCCAACGCGTAAACTGTATTGCCGCCCCCGATTGTACGTTTTCCGGTACTTCGCATCACCGCCCGATCCTTCATGCCGATCCCCAAACTCCGTCATCACGACGCGAACGAACATTCGGTTCGCCCGGACGGCGACTACGTGCTGTACTGGATGATCGCTTTTCGTCGCACGCGGTTCAATTTCGCGCTCCAGCATGCCGTCGATCGCGCCAATCGATGCGGCAAGCCGCTGCTGATTTTCGAACCGCTTCGCACTCGATATCGCTGGGCCAGCGATCGAATCCACCGATTCATCATCGAAGGCATGGCGGACAACGCGGCCGCCTGCGCCGCGGCCGGCGTCGCCTATTTTCCTTACGTCGAACCGCGACCGGGCGTCGGGACCCCCTTGCTGCATCGATTGGCCGAAAAGGCCTGCACGGTTGTTACCGACGAATACCCCTGTTTCTTTCTTCCGCACCTGATCGAAGCGGTCAAAGATAAGATCCCGGCGAGATTGGAAGTCATCGACAGCAACGGCCTGATCCCCCTGAGGCTTCCCGATCGAACGTTTACCGTCGCTCACAGTTATCGTCGCTGGATGCAAAAGAACATCTTGGATTCTTTGGTCGCGATGCCTCAAGCCGAACCCCTGGGGAAACTGAAGATCAAGTCAAAGTCGCCTGAGGAATTGATCGACCCGAAAGTCTTGCGAAAATGGAAGGCCGCTGATTTAACCGACCTGATCGACGGCGACGGCCTCTCGAAGATCCCGATCGATCACGACGTCGTCCCCAGCCCGGTCATCCGCGGCGGCGCGGTCGATGCGGAAAGTCGGCTGGAGACCTTCGTCAGCGAAACGTTGTCCGTGTACAACGAGGACCGAAATCACCCCGACGAAAAAGCGACGACGGGGCTAAGCCCCCATCTGCATTTCGGCCACATCTCGGCTCATGAAATCGTCCAGCGGATTCTGGATCACGAAAACTGGACGCCCGACCAAGCGTCACCGGTCAACGGCAAAAACCACGGCTTCTGGAACACCAGCGAACCGGCCGAAGCCTTCCTGGATCAAATCTTGACCTGGCGCGAAATCGGTTTCAATCAAACGTTTCGAAACCCGAAAACCTACGACACGCTGCAATCGTTGCCGGATTGGGCTCAAAAAACCATTCGAGAAACGGCCGACGACGATCGCCCCCACCTCTACACGCTCGACCAGTTCGAGAACGCGCAGACGCATGACGAGTTGTGGAACGCGGCTCAACGCGAAATCGTCCGGACCGGCGTGATGCACAACTACATGCGAATGCTGTGGGGCAAGAAGATTCTGCACTGGACGGCGAGTGTCGCCGAAGCCCTTGAGATCATGATCCACTTGAATAACAAGTACGGATTGGACGGGCGGGATCCGAACAGCTACTGCGGCATTCTGTGGGTTTTGGGGCGAACCGATCGCGCCTGGGGACCGAAACGACCCGTCTTCGGCAGCATCCGGTACATGACCAGCGACAGTGCCCGTCGAAAACTAAGACTCGGCCAATATTTACAGCGATTCTCCGGTTCGGAAAGCCGCAGCACTTGATGGCGGGCGATCCCACGGAACCTCACCCACCCGTCTGTGCCGCGCTGTCCTTTCGACCCGGCAGACTCTATCTTCTTGGTGCCAACCCCGTCCACACACTCGCGACTTCGAAAAACCCGTGACCTTCCTGAAAATCGTCGGCCTTATTTTGCTGGTCCTTTTGATCGGATTGATCATCTTGGGCTTTGTGTCCTCACGAAAGTTCATGCGAACCGTGATGCGTCCGATCCTGACGGTGCTGTATCGCAAACGCGTGGTGGGTCTGGAGAACTTGCCCAAGGAAGGCGGCTGCGTCGTGATCAGCAATCATGTTTCTTGGATCGACGGGATCTTGATCCTGTGGATGCTGCCGCGGAACGTTCGTTTCGTCGTGGACGGAGCGAATTTCAGTCACCCGGTGTTCAAGTGGATCTCGGACGCGTTTGACACGATTCTGATGACGTCCAGTCCCAAGTCGATCGGTCGCGCACTCAAGACCGCCCGCCAAGCCATCGATGACGGCGACATCGTCGGCATTTTCCCCGAAGGCACGCTGACCCGCACCGGACAGCTGCAGGCTTTCAAGCCCGGGCTGACCAAGATTTTGAAGAACGCCGATGCACCGGTGATCCCGATGTGGCACGAAGGCATGTGGGGCAGTCTGTTCAGTTTTTCGGGAGGTCGTTTCTTTACCAAATGGCCCACTAAATTCCGCCGCCGGATCACGCTTTACATCGGAAAGCCGATCAAAAGCGATACGCCGCTGGAAATGATGCGGACGCGGGTCCAAGAACTCGGCGCCAGGGCCAGCATCGAACACCGTCGCGAATACCCCAACCTGGCGAGTCAAGTCCTGCGGGTGTGGCGCCGCCGAGGCCGTCGATTGCAAGCCGCCGATAGCACCGGCGTTGAAGTCGGCGGCAGAGAACTGCTGGTCCGCGTCTTGGCACTGCGCCGCTGCTTACGCCGCGAGGTCCTCCGTGACGACGAAGACTTCGTCGGCGTTCTGCTGCCGCCCAGCGTCGGCGGCGTCGCGGTCAACGTCGCGCTGGCTTTGGATCGACGCGTCAGCGGCAATCTGAACTACACCGTGACCAGCGACGTGCTGAACCACTGCACGCGGTCGGTCGGCATCCGGCACGTTTTAACCAGCGAAAAATTCCTCAGCCGGTTCGACTTCAAGTTGGACGCCGAAGTCGTGTTGCTGGAACAGTTGAAAGACAAAGTCACGTCGTCGGACAAGGTGATCGCCTTCGTCCAAGCGAATTTGGTGCCGGCTTGGTTGTTGGATCGGATCTTGGGTTTGAACAAAATCGACAGCGACGATTTGCTGACGGTCATCTTCACCAGCGGTTCGACGGGAATGCCCAAAGGGGTCTTGCTGAGCCACGCGAACATCAGTCACAACGTCGACGCGGTGCAGCGAACCGTCAAGCTGGATAGCGAGGACAACGTGCTGGGCGTGCTGCCGTTCTTCCATTCCTTCGGATACTCGGTGACGCTGTGGGCGGCGATGACATCGGGGCCGGCGGGCATCTATCACTTCAACCCGTTGGACGCGCGACAGATCGGTAAGCTGGCCGAGCGATACAAGGCCACCGTCCTGCTCGGCACCCCGACGTTTTTGCGTGGCTACCTGCGGCGGATCGAACCGAAACAATTCGCGACCCTGGATGTCGCGGTGGTCGGTGCCGAAAAGATGCCGGCGGATTTGTTCGAAGCTTTCGAGAAGAAATTCGGCGTGCGTCCGGTCGAAGGCTACGGGGCGACCGAACTCGCGCCGCTGGTGTCCGTGAACATCCCGCCGACGCGATCGGCAGCCAAGTATCAAGCCGATCGCATCGAAGGTTCGGTGGGCCGTCCGTTTCCGGGCATCGGTGCCAGAATCGTCTCGCCCGACGACGGCCACGAGTTACCGGCCGGCGAAGACGGAATGCTGATGATCTGTGGCCCGAACGTGATGAAAGGTTACGCCGGACAAGACGATTTAACGGCCGAAGTCATCTGCGACGGCTGGTACAAAACCGGTGACATCGCGCACGTCGACAAGGAAGGTTTCCTGCACATCACCGGACGACTGAGTCGTTTTTCAAAGATCGGCGGTGAGATGGTCCCGCATGTCCGTGTCGAGGAAGAACTTTTGAAACAGTTACCCGCCCCTGCGGACGGTGACGAGACCGCGGCAACGATTCCGTTGTGCGTGACGGCCGTGCCCGACGAAAAGAAGGGCGAACGTTTGATCGTGCTGTGCTCGCCCGGCGTCTTGGGTGAAAACCACAACGCCGATTCGCTTCGTGAAGGACTCACCGCGGCCGGGCTTCCCAACCTGTTCATCCCGGCGCGAGACGCTTTTGTCGAAGTCGACGGGATTCCGATGCTGGGAACCGGCAAGTTGGATCTGAAAGCGATCAAGGACAAGGCCGCCGAAGTGGCGGGCCAAACCGTGGGCTGATCCGCCGCCGACGATCAGCCGATGACTTCGCACCCTTTCAAGAAGTCCGAATCGATCTCCACGCCCAAACCCGGGCCGGTCGGCACGGTGATTTTTCCCTCTTCGCAGACCAACGACGATGTCGACGAAGTCATCGGGATGGCGGATCGTCCTTTGTATTCTTGATGCGCGCCGGGATCTTTTACGCACGACGCGAAATGCACGACGTACAGATAACCCAATCCCGCGCCGGACATGTGTGGTGTGCAGGGCAAGTTCGCCGCTTCGGCCATCCTGGCCACCTTGATGCTGCGGATGAATCCGCCGTAGTAATGCAAATCCGGTTGAACGACATCGACACCATGATTGGCAATCGTCCAGATGAATCTTCGCTCGCTGAATTCTTGCTCGCCGCCCGCGACCGGGATGTCCAACGCGTCGGCGACTTCCTTGGTTTCCCAAAGGTGGTCGAACGGACAAGGTTCTTCAAAGAACTCGTACTCGTAATCCTCCATCAGCCGGCCGACGCGTATCGAATTCGGCACGTCGTAGGAACTGTTGGCGTCGGCGTAGAGCGTGACCCGGTCGCCGAGTCGTTCTCGGGCCAGGCGGATCAAGGCTTCGCTGCGTCCGGGCAGGGAATCCACGTTCTGGCTCATTCGTCCGCCCAGCCGAAACTTGACGGCATCGCCGCCGGTTTCGTCCAACAGGGACGCCAGATAATCGACTTCCTCTTCGGCGCGATTGCCACGATTACCGCTGGCACGATAGACGGGGACTTCGGTGCGGACGATTCCGCCGAATAGCTGCCCGAAGGATCGACCGCTGACCTTGCCCAGTAGATCCAGGATCGCCATCTCGACGACCGCGACACTGCACCACAACGCCAATCCCTGATACTTGTAGTTGCTGCCGTGACGGTAGAGTTCGACAAGCAACGACTCGAGCGCGGCCGCGTCCTTGCCGACGAAGAACGGAGCGACGCGGTTGACCAAAAACGGGTAAAGATCGTCCAGGCGATTACCGCTGCCCGCCGCGATCCCCTCGGTTCCGTCGGTCGCGCGGACTCGGACCAGATAGTCTCGCGGGCTTTTCAAGACTTCCACCGATCGAATTTTGATTTCCCCGGGATCTCGGCCGAGGTCCAGAACCGGAGCCGCCGCGATGGCTTTCAGGTTTTCGGTCGACACGCTGCGGAAAAGCTTTTCCGATTCGGCTTTCGCCACGATCTCATCGGCGGCGATCCGGCGGCCGCCCCAGAGGGTACCGCCGGCGGCCAAGGCGGATGTCAGGAACTGACGTCGTTCGCTTCTCATGGTTTTTTCCAGACCACCGGTGTTTTGCGTCGAGGATACAACTCGCGGCACAGCGGACAGACGGTGCCGTCGCACCCGCGGGCGGTGCAATGCTCCCGCCCATAATAAATGATTTGCAGGTGCAGTTTGTTCCACCGCGACCGGGGAAACAGCTTCTTTAAATCGGCCTCGGTTTGCAGCACGCTTTTGCCGCCGGAAAGCCCCCACCGCTGGGCCAAGCGATGGATGTGGGTGTCGACGGGAAACGCGGGAACGCCAAAGGCCTGGGCCATGACGACGCCGGCCGTCTTATGGCCGACGCCGGGAAGCGATTCGAGTGCTTCGAAGGATTCCGGGACATGGCCATCGTTTTGTTCGATCAACATCGCGGACAACTTCGCCAAGTTCTTCGCCTTTTGCGTCGACAGCCCCAACGGCCGAATGATGTTCAGAATGTTTTCGGCACCCAACCGAGACATCTTCTCGGACGTTCCGGCGACGCGAAACAACTCCGGCGTGACTTGGTTGACTTTCTTGTCGGTACACTGCGCGCTGAGCAACACCGCAACCAACAACGTGAACGGATCGCGATGATCCAAGGGGATCGGCGGGTCGGGATAAAGTTCGGCAAGCCGCTGATCGATGACGGCCGCCCGTTGAGATTTTCGCAAGATTCAAACCGGTGATCGGTACCAAGTCAACGAGAAACAAAATCGGCCGGGCTTGTGTCGAGGTCACTCAGCCACTCAACCGCTTGACGATCTCCCTCGGCCCACCCGTTTCGGCAAAGATATCACGTTGTCGATCTGCCCAACTCGGGCCGGCCGCGATTTCGTTGATGAATTCCAATTCGCATCGACACCCCAGGTCTTGCGAAACGTCGCGAAGTCGTTCGACCATCGAGGTGGCGATGGTCCGCACGCTGCTGATGCGATAATCCTTGGCGTTGACCAGACTGGCATCCAATCCGAACCGGGCGGCTCGCCATTTGTTTTGACGCACCATCATGGGATGACAGTCGAACTGATAAGTGCCTTCGTCGATTTCGTCGCTCAACGATTTCACCAAGCACTGCACCAGCGCCGTCAACGCGCAGACGTGATCCAAGTCGCCCGGCATGTCGCACATTCGGACTTCGACGGTCCCGAAATTGTGGTGCGGCCGCACGTCCCACCACAGTTCGCGGATCGATTTGATGAAACCGGTCTCGACCATGTGATTGACCAGCCACACGTATTCGCTCCAGTTACGCATCAGACTGGGCAGCCCCGCGGTCGGCAGTCCTTCCATCAGTTTGGAGCGATACGAACACAAACCGGTGTCTTGACCCTGCCAATAGGGACTGCTGGCTGACAGCGCCAAGAACGTGGGCAAGTGCTGCATGATCCGGTCGCAGATCATCACCGCCTTGTCTCCCGAGTCGACGCCGACATGAACATGCAGCCCGAACGTGACCAGACGACGCGCCATCGCTTGCAACATTTCCAACAAGTTCAGGTACCGCGGGTCGTCGGTGATTTCCTGTTCTTCCCACAGGCTGAAAGGATGGGTGCCGCCCCACCACAATTGATAGCCGTTGGACCGGGCGACGCTTTCCAGTCGGCTCAACTTGGTTTGCAAATCGTCCCGGGCGGCACCGACGTCGTCGCAAACCCCCGTGATGACCTCGACGCAAGACTGGATCAGTTCGTGTTTGAACGGGCTTGCCTCAGGATCCGAGGCGTCCGTCGCGGTCGATAAAGCCGTCAAAATCTGGTCGCTGCCGCTGGCCAAGCGGTGGGTCTCCGCATCGACGATACCGAATTCCAGTTCGACACCGATCGAATGGGTCTCGTTCCCGTTGAACGCCAGTTTCGCCATGTTGCTCGTCCCTTGGAGGCTACGGATCGTCGGGCCGGCCCGACAAGCTCGGTCGACCGGTCGCGCATCTTAGCATCACGGGCCGCGCGAAGGGATTCAGCTCGCCCGCTGTGACGGCGGTGGTGCGAAGTGTTTGATCACCGCGGCGGCCAACAGCGTCGCGCCGACTTGCAAACAGCGCTCGTCGACATCAAAGGCCGGCGTGTGCAAGGGCTCGTGGCCGACTTGAGGCCCCGCGACACCCAGACGAAACATTGCGCCGGGGACGTGATCCAAATAGTAAGAAAAGTCCTCGCTCCCCATGCTGGGATGTGCGATCGGATCGGGAGCCGCCGGACCGATCGCCTGGACCGCCGAATCGCTGAGCAAACGGATCAAGCCGCCGTCGTTATTCACCGCCGGGGCGGACATGCCCAAACGCAGTTTGACTTCGCAACCGGTTTGATCAGCGATCGACCGCCCGACCGAGTGCAACGTGTCGAGCGCCGTCTGCCTGGACGACTTGTCAAGGGAACGTAATGAACCACTGAGGTGAGCCACATCGGGAATCACGTTGGCGCTGTGACCCGCTTCGATTCGTCCCACCGACATGACCACCGTCTTGATCGGATCGATCACCCGCCCGACGCGACGATAGGCGGTCTGGACCCACGACGTGCAAGCGTCGATCGGATCGACGCACTGGTGCGGCCTGGCACCGTGACCGCCTTTGCCCACGATCTCGACGTGAAAGATGTCACAAGCCGCCGTCAACAAACCGGCCCGCAAGCCGATGCACCCGACCGTCCGGGTCGGATCGACGTGCAATGCCAGGATCGCGCCGACGCCCCGCAGGGCGTGATGCTGAATCATGTACTGCGCGCCCTCGGCGATCTCTTCCGCCGGCTGAAAGATCGCGCGGGTGGCGATCGGCCACGGCAGTGAATCCTCCGCGTGCATCGTCGTCAGAATCTGAATCGCACCGAGCACGATCGTCGCGTGAACGTCATGACCACAGGCGTGCATCACGCCGGGACACGTGCTGCGGTAATCGACGGCTTTGTGATCCTCGATCGGCAACGCGTCGATGTCGCCCCGCAGCGCGATCCGATTCGCCTCGGCCAACTCCGCCGACGAAACGAAGTCCACGGTCAAGCCACGCCCCTCGCCGATCACACGGGTCGGCAGATCGAGTCGCTCCGTGGCCGCCGCCAAGTACTGCGTCGTGGCGCGCTCGTCGCCCGAAAGTTCGGGGTGCCGGTGCAAGTGCCGGCGGACCGCGATCCAGTCGGCTTCCAGACGCTCGGCGACATCACGAAGCGATCGAATCCAGGGTTCGGCGGTCGGCAAATTCGGCTTATTCAAACGATTCGGGCAATCAATCGGTCGGACGGATGCAAGGCGACGGACGATCGATCGGCCGAATGCCATGGGAGATGAAATGGTCAAGGAAGCTTCGTCAGCAAGCCCCGGCTTGGCAAGCCGGCGGGAGCTGGCAAGCTGGCGGAACGTAGTCTTTTTGATCACATCTTTCGCGGGTCCGCCGTCATTTCGACGACGAAGTTTTCGGCCGCAGCCGAACGGATCTTTTCTGGTAAGTTTTTTCTGCTCAACGAGTTACGCCATCAAGCGGGGGCAGGAATCCGGTTTGGCACCCCCGATGCGTTTCACGGGTTCGTTGCCCGCCTGACGGGCTGAATCTGACCTCCCGCTTCGTTTTCGGAGATTCCTTCGATGAATCGCTTCTTCTCTACCGCCTTTGTCTTTCTGACCGCTTTCGGGGTCGCACCCGCCGTGCGAGCCGATTTCGATCACCCCCTGTACCTGGCAGCCGATCATTATCGTGACACGGTTCGCGAATTCGAACGGCTGAGCGATCGCGTCCGCTATTTGGATTCCTACACCGAACGCGCCGTCGATCGACTTTACGGCGCATCGAACTTGCTCCGCGTGGCGGCCCGCAACCCGAGGGACGTCGATCGGTTGTTGGACCGGTACTACGATGTGGTCGGGCTGCAGGACCGCATCGAAGCGACGCTTTTCGCGACGGGCTATGCCGATCCGCGTTTGGCGGCTTGCTGGACCGACGTTCGCAGAGCCTTTGCCGTGGTCGCGACGCATTTGGAAGGCGGCGGCGGCTTCGGTGGCGTCGCGTCGCGTTTGCCTCCGTCCTTCGATCCGCGTTTGGCGCCCTCCCCGCTGCAATCGCTTCGTCCCGCCTTTCCGGCCAGCCCGTTTCCGGCCAGCCCGTTTCAAGCCGGCCCGTTTCAAGCCGGCCCGTTCGGCGTTCCGTCGCAACAGGGCGGCCTGCGAGTTTCGCCACGCGACTGGCCGCGATCCTGCGACAACACGTTCGGGCCTTCCGCTCAGCGATTTCCTGCGAGCCCGTTCGCGGAGCCTCGTCGAATCTCAAGCCGATATGACGCGGAAGCGTACGGGATTCCGGAGCTTTCCGGTCGCCAAGTGCGGACCCGTGGCGGCGACCTGATCAGCATCGGCGCCCAGTTGATGCGACTGCTGGACTAAGGCTGTTGCATTTTTTCTTTCAGCAATCGAACGGCCACTCGAAACTGTTCGACGTCCGGCTCGATCTCGACGGCTCGCTCCAAGTACTCCAGCGCGTCGTCGTTGCGACCGGCTAAGTACAACGCCAGTCCACAGCGATACTGAATCTCGGCGACCTCCGGTGCCAGTTCGGCATCGCGGACGAGCAACGGCACTTCTTCCTCGCGGAGCTTCGCGGCGTATTGCAGATACTCCGCGGCCGTCGGCCCGGGTTGTCGCTGGGCGAGCTGTTCCAACAGACCGGCCAGATTGGTTCGCGGCCCGGTCATTTCCGGTTGCAGGCGGAGGGCGGTTTGATACGCCGTCGCGGCGGCTTCCGCTTTGCCGGTTCGTTCGCACAAGATGCCCCAGGTCATGTGGGCCCCGCCGCGATCGGCTCCGTTCATCAACACCTTCTTGACATCGCGTAATGCCAAGTCGACCCGAGTGCGTTCCGAATCGGTCAACGTGGAATAGGCATCCGACAGCGCTAGGACTCGCGTCGCTTCGTTACGGACCAGCGGTGATGAATCTTCCAGCAGCGGCATCAGTGTTTTGCGGACGAGCGCGGGCGGCGCGGCTTCGAGACTGGAGACGGCTGCGGCGCGAACGAACGGACTTTGCGTGTCGTCGTTGATCGTGGCGATCGCCGCGTCGTCGATCCGGCTTCGCCCGCGAGCTTGGGGGGGAACCTGCGTCAGTTCCCGCAGTGCCGTGGCCCGCACGATGTCCGGAACCGTCTCGTCACGCGTCATCGCGACGCGCAACAATTGCTCCGCACCGTCGTCTTGCCCGGACCGGAACGCGGCAATCGCTTCGGCAAAATGCTTGGGCGTCTTGCGGTCTTTGCCGTACCACTCTGCGCAAGCGTCGTCACACCACTTGTCGGTTTTCGCGACCGCGGCGGCTACCGCTTCGTTGCCTTGTTCGGCGGCCAAAAGCCAGTTCGCGTATTGCGACATGTCATAACGATCAAAGACGTCGGCATCATCGCCGTTGATCTCGGCCTTCAGCGATTCCAACTGATCTTGGACATGACAGTGGCTGCAGGCATTGGGCGTGCCCAGCTTGACCGACAAGTCGGGTCGAGGAACCCGCAAACTGTGGTCGCGACGTTCGTCGACGGCCATGTACGTCGTGTGCGGCATGTGACAATTGACGCACATCGCTCCTTCGGTCCCGGGCGCGTGGTGATGATGCGACGGCACGTCGTACTTGCCGGCGGCGTGTTGATGGCAGTTCGTGCACGCTTCGTTGCCGGGGAACTTCAATTCCAAGGAGTGCGGGTCATGACAATCGGTACAACGGATTCCCTGGTGATACATCTTGCTTTGGATGAAGGAACCGAACACATAGACTTCATCTTTGATCTGCCCGTCGGCGTGATAAGTCGCATCGGTCAGCGTTTCCAGATTGAAGTGGTCATGATAACGCTCGCCGGGCTGAAAATCGTAATCGATGACGCCGCGACGGCTGTGGCAGGGCGCACAGGTTTCGAGTTGGTTCGTCGGGTCGTCGCCTTTGAGCATCGCCAGCCCGTAGCCGTGCCGGCGGTCCCAGAATAACGAATTGCTTTCAGCCAGTTCGATGTGCAGACTGCCCGGACCGTGACAGGCTTCACAGCTCACGTCGATCTCCGAAAACGTCGTGTGGTAACTGTTCGTCTTGACGTCGAAATTTCGCTGCAGATTCGTCGAGTGACATTCGGCACACATGATCTGCCAACGCTGGGCGACGCCGGTCCAGTGCAACGGGTCGTCGGGTTCCAGTTTTTCGTCGACGTCCGGCGGGGCCAGATAAAACCAGCGGCCCTTTTCGGTGTCCCAGGAAAGCCGGAGCACTTGCACGCGAGCGACTTCGTCGTCCGCCATCTCCGGCGTGCGATCGAATTCCACCATGTACTGCTGCAGCGGCGTGACGCCGAACACGTATTTGACTTCGAAGTCCTCCAGTTCCCCGGTTTCGCCTTCGGTCCGCACCATGAATTTTTCGCCGTCGCGATAAAATCGACTTTCGATTCCGAATTGTTCGAACGTCACGTCATCGAAATCCGCCAACACGGTTTCATCGGTGGCCAAGTCCATGGCCAAGTCATGATGCGATCCGGCGAACGCCTTCGCCTCATCTTGATGGCATTCCAAGCAACGATCGCGGCCGACGAAACGGGATCGGATATCGACCGGCTTGGCGGACCAATAATCGGCAAGCACGCCGCCGCCGATCAACAACGCCAGTCCGCCGGCGATCCCCAGAACGATGCGACCAGTCCGCCGAGCGGGCCGATGGGTAAAAGAGGATTCAGGCGAAGTCGACAAACTGGCAACCGAAAAGTTGGACGGGAGAGGAAGGGAACGACCGGCGTCGCACCGGACCATTGTGAACCATAATTCACCGTGGATCGAGCCACGGCATCACCGCAGCGGCGGAATCGCCGAAGCGGAATCGTCGCGGAGCAGCTCGGCCGCTTTGTGACGCATCGCTTCGACCAATGCCCGAGTCGAGGAATCTTCACCGGCCGCGGAGGCACGCCGCTCGACGAACGGTCTCTTTTGAAGTAGACGTGCGGCGCGAAGCAGCAGTTCGGCCAGCATCGCGTCGTCGTCCTTCGCCGCCGACCCGCCACCGGTCGACCGCCCGCGACCGCCGGCGGGGCCGCGTGCCAGGGGGGGCGATGTCGCCCGATCCGCAGAAAGTTCGTTCGCCGAAGCTTCGCCCGGGACTGTTTCCTCCGCCAAGCTCCGCTCCAGCAAGGATCCCCGCAGCAAACTGCCTTCCTGTTCGATGAACTCCAGCACGCCGCCGAGCAGCGATCCGTCGGATCCGGCGGCCGAGGCGTCCCCGCGAAGCGATTCTTCGATTTTCCGCTTCGTCACCTCGGCTTCCCGGAGGTCGATCGGCATTCTCGGTGAGGCAT
>CAYVRC010000083.1:0-24946 GCA_964453205.1 uncultured Pirellulaceae bacterium
TCAGCGTTCCGGCGGTGATCGGCCCGACGATGTCGATACGTCCGGCGTCGATGCGACGAACGTTGGTGATCGGATCTCGACGACGCAACAAACGGTTCGCTTGTTGATTCGCGGTGGGCGACGGAGGTGCGGAGTTCAGACCCATTCGTTGGGTCAAAGAGATGGGCAGCATGCCGGTCACGCGAAGTTCGTCGATTCGCAAGGCCGTCTCCCCCGCGCCGGCGTACGCATTGATCACGATCGCATCGACATAGGGTTCTTTCAGGTCGGCGCGGACGCCGTGTTTCTGTCGTACGGATGCCGCTCGGATCCTCATCGCACGTTCGATCGATCCGACACCGATGCGTGCAAAACTGCCGGCGTTTTCGTAGCCGGCACCGTAAACGACGATCGACTCGCTCCGGTGCGTCGATTCGTCTTTGACGTAGGGAAAACGGATCCGCATTCCGATCCGTGCCCCCGCCTTGGCGCTCATCACGGCGACGCTGGCGGTCAACGAGTCCAGCGGCATGATCGGTTCGATCGGATACACCAAGATCGCCTCGCTACCGTTGTTCGCCGAAAATCGGATCAGTTCGCATTGTCGACCGTCGATGCCGCCGTCGGGCAGGTGCGTCTGCTCGATGACCTTGGCGTCGCAGTCCGAATGATCCAGAAACCACTTCGCCGGCGGGGCGTTCAAGCGGTCGTAAAGCTGGGTCACGCTCGATTCATCATCCGGCGAAATGATCGAACGGCTCAGACGCGAGAAATCGGTCGTCGACGGATCGGCCGAGGGGCTCGCCGTGAACCAAATGTCCGACGCGATGCGTGGCGGCGCGGGAATCGGTGGCTGTGCCGGCGCGGAGACGCCGAACCAAAGCAGCAGGAACGCCCCAAACGCCGGGCGGCGCGGCAACGATTGCCGAGACGGCAGATCCGGATCGGTGTCGGTTTCAATTCTCTCGGCGAAGCGCATTGGTCGTTGACCCTGATCGTCCGTCGCGGAACAATCGACCGCGGCAGGACATGGGTGTGGAGGAATCACGACGCGGCGTTGCTTTCGGGCAACGTGCCGCGAGACCGGGTTTCGAATCTAGCTAAAGTCTTTGTCTACCAAGATTTACGGGCCAACGCCAAGCCGAATTGTTGTCGCAAAAAATCAACGGTCCGGTCGGGAACCCGCAGGCTTCAAATGGACGCAAGTTGTTTGTCAGGAACAACTTAAGACCGGCAATGGGGCCGACTCGCAAGGACGCGGCACTGATCGTGCAAGGACTGAAACCATCGACCTTTTCCAACGCGACCAACCGGAGCGACCCCTTGATGCCCAAAACCATCGGAAACGCCGTGAACCTGACCGACGAAACCCCCAGCGAACTTCACGAGATGGCTCAAGCGATCGAGTCGTTGCCGGCCCGCTACCGCGACGTCGTCACGCCGGCCCTGAATCGAGTCGTCGAGTGCAGCACGCGCCGTCGCCGCATCCTGAATCTCGTCCAAGAAGCCCTGTCGCAATTGCGGCTGGACATGAAGTACCTGATCTTTGACCTCGAAGCGACACGTCGCGAGCGAGATCAGTACAAGGAAATGTTGGAACAAGACGGTCGTCTGTAACCGACGTGAAACGGCGACAGGTCATCAAACTGGGCGGCAGCCTGCTCAATCGGCCTTCGTTGGCCGAGGATTTGCAGGCGTGGTTGTCTTTGCATCCGGCCCGTCAAACGGGCCTGGTCATTGGCGGCGGCCAGATCATCGAAGCGGTTCGCCGCCTGGACGCGGTTCATCATTTGGATGCCCGTGGTTTGCATTGGCACTGCGTCGACTTGATGCACGCGACTTTCAAGATCGGCAGCGAACTTCTGGACGACTTTGTCCCGCTGGACGATCCGCCCTCGCTGGAACGGTGGCTGGCCGATCCGGTCGATGACCCGGCGCGGGCATTGGTTTCGCCGCGATGCTTTTATCGCCGCGACCGGCACCCAGACGTGTTGCCGCAAGACTGGTCGACGACCAGCGATTCGATCGCGGCACTGCTCGCCGGTCGCATCGCGGCGGACCGGCTGGTCTTGTTGAAGTCTTGTGAGGTGGATCCGGCCGCGCCGATCGATTCGCTGTCGGCCGCCGGCATCGTCGACGAAGCGTTCTCGGCGACCCTGGGCGACGTGTCCTTCACCGGCGAAGCCCTGGTGCGGCGATTGCCGCGGACGACGCAGTCCTGAATCGCCCGACGGATCCTTAAAGGTCCGGGTTGTCGGCGATCGGCGGATCGTGGTCGATCAATTGCAGCCAGGTTCGAACGCGGTCACGAAACTGTTCGGCCGTGCAGCCGACCACTGCGACGTGGGCGTCGGCGTCGTCGATGGCTTGTTCGACGATCGTGCGGAGCGTTTGCCAAGCCCGCAGCACCGCTGCGGACTGATCCGCATCGAGCGTCTTACGCAGCAGTTCGACGCGATCGCCCGAATTCGAATCGCGAGTTAAATCGCAAAGCTGCCCGGATTCACCGCTCAGGCGTTGCCCGTTGTAGAACGCACGCCGCAGCCGGCCTTCGGCGTTGAACTGAAACACGGGATCTTGATTCCAGAACCAGCTGGCCGCTCCGCCGGGACGCCAGCCGATGACGATCTCGTGATCGACGATTTCGTGATCAATGATTTCGTGATCAATGATTTCGGGAGTGCGCGAGTCGGCGGGGTTTTCAAAAGCGTTGCCGACGGCGGCACACCGGATTTGTCCGCGGACGGTCATCGCGACGCCCTCGAGCAACAAGTCTTCGCGGTCGTCTTCGTGTTTAGCCATGAACGGTCAAGTAAGATGGGCGGGCCGATAGTTTCGTCGGGCAGCAGCGAGTATACTGCCGCCGCGAATCAAATAAAGGCACCCTGAATCCCCTTCGCCGCATTCGTCCCGGCTCGATCGCGCACCCGAACCGACCGCTGCGATCCGTGCCGCCCCGTTCCCCCCTTCAGCCCCTCAACCGGTCGCCCATGGACAATCGTAAGAAACTTCTCATCGCTGGCATTCTGACGCTGATCGCCGCCGGCATCGGTTTTGGCGTTCGCGGCGGTCTCTTGGAAATCTGGTCGGCTCAATACGGCTTCACCATGACCGAGTTGGGCAGCATCACCGGCGGCGGATTGGTCGGCTTCGGTGCGGTGATTTTGTTCGCCGGTTTTTTGATCGATAAGGTCGGTTACAAGCAATTGCTATTGGTCGCGTTCATCTGTCACATCATTTCCGCGGTGATGTTGTTCTCGGCGACTCCGGTGTTCAACGCGAGTGGCAAGGAGGCGGTCTACGCACTGCTTTATTGGTCCATGTTCATCTTTGCGGTCGGCAACGGTATCTGCGAAGCGGTCATCAATCCGCTGACGGCGGACCTGTTTCCGGAACAAAAGACCCACTACTTGAACATTTTGCACGCGGGCTGGCCCGCCGGTTTGGTCATCGGCGGCTTGATCGTGTTTGCCAAAGGGGAGGTGGCTTGGGAAATCCTGATGGCGACGTTCTTGGTTCCTGTCGCGATCTACGGTTTCATTTGTCTGTTCGAAAAATTCCCTCAGACGGCCGCCCAAATGGGCTCGATCTCGTACGGCGGCATGCTGACGAAGCTGTTGGTGCCTTTCTTTTTGATTCTGGTGATCGCGCACGCGTGTGTCGGCTACGTCGAATTGGGAACCGACAGTTGGATCAACAAGATCACGGCCAGCATTCTCAGCAGCGCCCAGCTCGGCACGGCGCTATTCATCTACACGTCGTTGTTGATGACGATCCTACGATTTTTCGCGGGGCCGATCGTTCACCAGATCAGTTCGCTGGGACTGTTGTTCGTCAGCGCCCTGATCGGAGCGTCCGGGCTGTATCTGATCAGCATCGGGACGAACGTTTATTTCATGTTCTTCGCCGCCTCGGTCTACGCGGTCGGCAAGACGTTCCTGTGGCCGACCATGCTGGGCGTCTTGGGCGAACGATTTCCGCAAAGTGCGACCGTCGGCATGGCCATCATGGGCGCGGTCGGCATGCTGTCGGCCGGCCTGCTGGGCGGGCCCGGCATCGGATACAAGCAGGATTATTTCGCGTCGAACCAATTGCAAGAGGTCGCGCCGTCGACGTTTCAGCGTGTCCGAGCCCCCAACGAAAACCGATTCTTGATGTTTCCGCCGATCACCGGGATCGACGGCGCCAAGGGTGCGATGCTTGGTGACGGTGGCGAAGCGATTCAATCCGATCACGACATCGCCGGAGATGCGTGGAGCGATGAGAAGTACGACGAGCTGCGGAAGCAGTACGACTGGTGGCAAGCCAACAAGTCCTATTCGACCGAAGACGCCGAGCCGGTGGCCGAGGCGACTTTGTATGGAAGCCGCATGGCGCTCCGTGTGACCGCTTTGGTCCCGCTGACCATGGCGGTCTTGTATCTGATTCTGATCGTCGCCTTTAAATCGCCCGAGCACCGCGACGAATCCCTCGTCGAGGAACTGGAAGCCGAAGCTCCCGCTTAGGCCGTGCCGAGAATGTCGACGACCACGTCCCGTTAGCGCGAGCGGCGTGGTCGATAGAATCTGCGGATCGTTTGGCCCTTCATCTTTCCCCCACCTTTCGATCTCAAGAATATTCCCGTCGTGCTACGAAGTCACACCTGCGGCCAGCTCCGCAAAACCGATGTCGGTCAACAAGTCACCCTGTGCGGATGGGTCGAGAGCAAGCGGGATCACGGGGGTGCCGTGTTCATCGACCTTCGTGACCGCTACGGCTTGACCCAAGTCGTCATCGGGCCGCCCGAAGCCGGCAAAGACCTGATCGACGCCGCCGGTCACGTGGCCAACGAAAGCGTGATCCTGATCCGCGGCCACGTCACCGACCGCTTGGAAGGCAAGACCAATGAAAAGCTGGCCACCGGCGAGATCGAAGTCCGCAGCGAACACTTCGAAATCCTGAACGCCTCGGCGACGCCGCCGTTCACGCCCGGCCAAAGCGAGCTTCCCGGCGAAGATTTACGGTTGAAATACCGCTACTTGGACCTCCGCCGATCCGCGATGCAGCGGAGCCTGATTCTCCGCAGCCGGATCATCAAGATCATGCGGGACTATTTTGCCGATCACGATTTCATCGACGTCGAAACACCGATCTTGGGGCGCAGCACGCCCGAAGGGGCGCGTGATTATTTGGTGCCCAGTCGCGTGCATCCGACCAACTTTTACGCCCTGCCGCAGTCGCCACAGCTTTACAAGCAAATCTTGATGGTCGCCGGTTTCGACCGGTACGTGCAGGTCGCCAAGTGTTTTCGCGACGAAGACTTGCGGGCCGACCGACAGCCCGAGTTCACCCAGTTGGACTTGGAAATGTCTTTCGTCGATGCCGACGACGTCATGGGACTGATCGACGGTTTGGTCGCCAAAACGGCCAAAGACGTGTTGGGCAAAGACGTGGCCTTGCCACTGCCCCGCATGACGTACGACGAGGCGATGCGACGTTTCGGAAGTGACGCGCCGGACATGCGTTTCGGCTTGGAGATCGTCGACGTCACCGACGTCGCGGCGAAGACCGAATTCCGCGTCTTTCGGGGGACCGCCGACGCGGGCAACTTCGTTCGTGGCATCAACGTCAAGGACGCGGCGCTGAAGTTTTCGCGTCGCCAGATCGACGAACTGACCGCGTGGGTCCAAAACGATTTCGGGGCCAAGGGACTCGCGTGGTTCCGGGTCGAAGACGACGGCACGCTGTGGAGTCCGATCGCCAAGAACTTTGACGCCGAGCACCTCGGCGAAATCAAAGAAAAGCTGGGCGGCGAAGCGGGCGACTTGCTGATGTTTCTGGCCGACACCTGGGACGTGACCTGTCGCGGTTTATCGGGCCTGCGGAAACGCATGGCCGTCGAACTGAAATTGTTCGACGAGGACGCCTTGCATTGCAGTTGGGTCACCGAGTTCCCGATGTTCGAAAAAGACGAAGAAGCCGGCCGTTACATCGCGATGCACCACCCGTTCACCGCGCCGTTGGCGGACGAACTGGATAAACTGACCGACGCACCGGAGCAATGCCACGCCCAAGCGTATGACTTGGTCATCAACGGCAGCGAAGCCGGCGGCGGCACGATCCGGATCCACAGCCCGGAGACCCAGCAAAAAGTTTTCGACTTGCTGGGCATGGACGAAACGACCTCGAGAGACCGATTCGGTTTCCTGTTGGACGCGTTGAAGTTTGGAGCCCCGCCGCACGGCGGGATCGCCCTGGGCGTCGACCGCTGGGTGATGCTGTTCGCGGGTTTAGAGAATATTCGGGAAGTCATCGCGTTCCCGAAAACACAGAAAGCCTCCGATCTGATGACCGAAGCCCCCGGCGAAGTCGATGCGGATCAACTCAACGAGCTGCACCTGCGAACGGTCAAGGCGAAGTCCTGATCGTCAGGCTTCGCCGTCAATTTGCCTGTTCGAGTCGGTTTTGACCCGCCACCGCTTCCGGATCGGCTCTGGCATGAAACGGTTCGACTCGTCACCGGGCCCGTCGTGGTCGGCGGGACCTGGTGTCTGACGCTTCGCGGCTCACCGGTCGGCGATGCCGCTGTACTTTTTACTGTTCCGGATCGATTACTGTTCCGGATCAGCCTCGGAGTCGAGACACGGCTCGGCGGATCAGGGACCGCACCGGCTGAGTCGGCTGATACCCCTTCAATTCGTCTCGCTGCCACTTTCCCGCATCGGACTGGGTGAACACGATGATGCGGGGGATCATCTGCTCGCCGTTCAGGAGCCGCTCCGCCAATTCCGGTTCGGCTTCGCGATCGACGACCGCGAAACTGACCTGTTCCAATTCACCGGACTGCCGCATCGTCTTGATGGTCGTGTCCTTGAGGACGTTACACGCCGGGCACCAAGGTGCACTGACCATCACCATCAACGGCTTGTGCTGTTCGATGGAATTTTTGTAGGCCATCGTGTAGTCAAGCTCCACCGGCTCCACGCTCGTGGCCGTAAAGATGACTGCAACAAGTAGCAACGAAAACATACCTAGATCCCTTAAGCAAAGGACAGGCATCGGATGGAGTCTTCGGCACCATGCCGAAAACGATAAGTCGTGGGAAATACTGTCTGTAGCATTGCCAACGCCAAAGAAAAGTCGTGAACCTCTATCCGTGCCGAACTCTTCGGAGGTCAGCCGACGTGATCCGAAATCGTTTCAGACTGCGTACCCGCATGCCGGAATTTCGTGCCGCGGAAACGAGTTCCGCGATTCGGAAAACCGGCCCGCTGGCGAGCGGGGTCGGAGACAAGGAGAATCTTCCGTGACCGAGCGATTCCTAGAAACGATCCGTCGCGACGAGACTCCCGTTCGCCTTGCCTCCCGATCGTCATCCCCTTCACGGCAAAAGCTAGCAAAGCAATGACGATTGTTGCTGCAAGGCAAACTGGCGGGAGTTTACGGGTTGGCAACGGAGCATCAAGGGTCCGAACGAAGTTTGGCTGAAGATGCTGCCGCAAATAGCGTTCTAGGGCCTGTCGGGGACCGATCCTCAAACCGACGAACTGTCGCTAAGCTGAGATGGGGTAGGAAGTTACGAACTTTTAAGGCTTTTTTCTCCGCTTTTCCGAAAACCTCCGCCTCCTGAAAGACTGCACGCCATGAAGCTGAATTTGGGACTGATCGGGCTGGGCCCTGCCTGGCAAACCCGACACCGTCCGGCCTTGCGTGTTCTGCACGATCGCTTCGACGTCCGCGCGGTTTACGGAACGGTGGCGAAGTTGGCCGAGAGCTGTGCGGCGGAATTTCAAGCCGATCCGGTCGACGGGTACCGTGCGATCTGCGCCCGCTCGGACATCGACGCGATCCTGGTGCTGGAGCGATCGTGGCTGGGATGGCTGCCGGCGATCGCGGCTTGCGAGGCCGGAAAAGCGGTCTACTGGGCCAGCGACTTGTGTTTCGATCCGCTGATCGATCGCCAGATCCAAGACAAGATCGATCAGTCGGGGATCGCTTTCATGACCGAATTTCCCCGCCGGTTCGCGCCCGCGACGCTTCGTCTGAAAGAGCTGATCGCGACCCGCTTGGGACAGCCCCGTTTGATTTTCTGCCACCGCCGTTTGGACCGACAGCAAGGCAAGCCCAGCGTCAAAGACGACGCCTTGGGGAACGATCGCGAATTGATCGAAGCGATCGACTGGTGTCGCTACGTCGTCGGGCGTGAACCGTCGACGGTTTATTCCGCCGACCACGCGTGCGATTCCGCCCCGCAGGCGGTCAGCGAACTGGACTATCGAAGCCTGTCCCTGCAATTCGGCGGTAACGGCACTCGGCCGCCCGTGATCGCGCAGATCAGCAGCGGCAGCTACATCCCCACTCAGTGGCAGGAAGCGTTGACGTTTCGGCGGCCTGCCGACATGCACGTTTGTTGCGAAAACGGCATCGCGTTTTTGGACCTGCCGAATTCGCTGGTCTGGTTCGACGACGCCGGCCGGCACGTGGAATCGCTGGAGACCGAATGCCCGGTCGGTGAACAGTTGCTGGTCCAGTTCCACCGGGCGGTGACCAGTCTGGTTCGCAGCATCAGCGATTTGCACGACGCCTATCGCGCCAACGAAATCCTGGCCGCCGCTTGTCGCAGCAGCTTGGAAGGTCGCCGGATGCCGGTCGGACCGGCTCCCGCGCCCGCCGAACGTCGTCACGACGATAATGGCAAACGAGGGGTTCGCGAGCAGTAGCTTGTTGGACATAATGACGCACGAAGGGGGCACCTACTTTTCCCCCCAAAAAAGGAACGGCAAGCCTGATTCTCAAGGGCTTGCGAGAGGAATCGACGGCTGACGGAATGCTTAGCAAGACAGGTAAGGAACGTCAGGCGTTGCTGACTGCTTTATTGGACACGGCGATCGACGCTGTGGTGGTGATCGATGACCAAGCCGTCGTTCTCTTGGTCAATCCGGGGGCCACCAAGATGTTCGGCTATCAAGCCGACGAGATCATCGGCAACAACGTCAGCATGCTGATGCCCTCGCCCTACCGCGAGGAGCACAACGGGTACCTGTCGCGGTACCTGACGACCGGCGAAAAACGGATCATCGGCACCGGGCGGGAAGTCCCCGGCTTGCGAAAGAACGGGACCCAGTTTCCGATGCACCTGAGTGTCAGTGAGATGAACGTGGGCGGACGCCGTTTGTTCGCCGGCATCATTCGCGACATCAGTGAACTGAAGGAAGCCGAACGCAAGCTGGCCGAAGCCAACCAAGCGTTGGAGCAACGCGTCGAAAATCGAACGGAATTGCTCCGCGCGACGCAGGCCGAATTGGTGCGAACCGAAAAGCTGGCAACGCTGGGCCAAGTGTCCGGCGGCATCGCGCATGAAATCCGAAACCCGCTGAACGCCGTGAAGACGTCCGTGTATTACTTGATGCACGCCCCGAAACTTTCCTCGGAGAAAGTCAAAGAGCATCTGGACCGAATCGACCGGCAAGTCACGTTGGTCGACAACGTCATCACCGCGTTGTCGGACGTCGCCCGGCTTCCCGAACCCCAGTTGCAATCTGTCGAGGTCGCCGACGTGATCCGCGAGGCGCTCGCGGACATCTCCTCGGCCGGAAATGTTCGCGTCGAAAACGCCTTGACGGCCGATCTGCCCCCGGTCCACGCCGACGCCAATCAAGTTCCGATCGTGTTCCGAAACCTTTTTCGAAACGCGGTCGACGCGATGCCCGAGGGGGGGGTCATTGCGATCGACGCGGACATCGCCGAGACTGAGGTCGTCGTGCGTGTCCGCGACACGGGCATCGGGATTCCCGAAGATCAACTGACTCAAATCACCGAACCGCTTTATTCGACCAAAGCGAGGGGCATGGGGCTGGGGCTGGCGATCAGCAAGACCATCGTCGACAGAAACGGTGGCCGCTTGGAGGCCGAAAGCGTGCTCGGCCAAGGAACGACGTTTTCGGTCGGATTGAAGCGAAGCGACATCGGGAAACCGTGTTGCAAAAGCCGAGCGGCGACGGAGTCGTCTTAATCGCTTGTGAAAAGGACATCCCACCCGATAAAATGCATGCAGGTCGCCGACCAAGAGGTTCGGCAAGAAATCCGCCAATAAGACGTCGGCGTTGACCATGAAGGCAATCCAAAATGAATCGATCCGACGACGCCATCCCGGCCCAGAAAAGGGTGCTGGTCGTTGACGACGACGCCGACATCCGCACCAATTTTTGTGACATCTTGTCCGCGCTCGGCTACGTGACCGAGACCGCCGCCGACGCCGAGATCGCACTCCAGATGATCGCAGCCGAACCGTTCGACGTGGCTCTGTTGGACTACAAGCTTCCCGGCATGAACGGGGTCGAACTGTATCAACAGATCAAAAAAGTGCGTCCCGAATTGGCCACGATCATCGTTTCGGCTCACGGCGGCCAGCAAGGCGCCGAGCGTGCCCGCGAAGCCGGCGCCTGGGACGTGCTCCGAAAACCGGTCGACATGCTCCAACTGCTCGACACGGTCAAACAGGCCACCGAGGCGCCGATGGTTTTGTTGGTCGACGACGACGTCGAATTCTGTCAATCGCTGTGGCAGATTCTCAACGACCGGCATTTCCGCGTCGCCCTGGCGCACAACGAAAGCGACGGCATCCGCTTGGGGATGGAAGCCGGTTGCCAGATCGCGCTGATCGATTTGCAACTGGGCAGCGGCGACGGCCGCAACGTCGTGCGGGAATGCCAACGGGTCAACCGGCGTGTCCGGACGGTCTTGATCACCGGCCACCGTGAGAATGCGGTCGAGGACGAGGAGCTGAAACGTGTCTTCGACGCGGTCGTCTACAAACCGGTCGCCGTGGACGAACTGTTGGCGACGATCGGCTGATCGTCGCCGGTTCGTTCCTGACGCTCAATCCTCGCTTTGCAGTTTCGCCAGCGCCGACAAGTCTTCCAGCGTGCTCGTGTCGCCGGCGACTTCGTTCCCGGCCGCGACGTCACGCAGCAAGCGGCGCATGATTTTTCCGCTCCGCGTCTTGGGCAACGTCGCGGTGAACCGAATGTCATCGGGCTGGGCGAGCGCACCGATCGCTTTGCGAACGTGCATGCGGAGTTCCTGACGAAGCTCTTCGGTCGGTTCGACGTCGCGGATCGTGACGAAAGCTGAAATCGCTTGGCCCTTCAGGTCGTCGGGACGGCCCACGACCGCGGCTTCGCAAACCGCGTCGTGACTGACCAAAGCGCTTTCCACCTCGATCGTGCTCAACCGGTGGCCCGAAACGTTGATCACGTCGTCGATGCGGCCCATGATCCAGTAGTAGCCGTCGCTGTCGCGTCGGGCGTTGTCGCCGGTCAAGTATTTTCCGGGAACCGCCGACCAGTACTGGTCGACGTAGCGATCCTCGTCGCCCCAAATGCCCCGCAGCATTCCCGGCCACGGCTTGTCGATCAGCAACATGCCGCCGTGTTCGTCGTCGACCGGATTGCCGGCTTCGTCGACGATGACGGGAACGACGCCGGGCAAGGGACGGGTGCATGATCCCGGCTTGGTCGCCGTGATGCCCGGCAGCGGACTCATCATGATGCCGCCCGTTTCGGTTTGCCACCACGTGTCGACGATCGGGCATTTTTCGTGACCGATCTTTTTGTGGTACCACATCCAGGCTTCCGGATTGATGCCCTCGCCGACGCTGCCCAACAGCCGTAACGACGACAGATCATGTTTATCGACGTGCGCGTCGCCCCATTTGATGAAAGCGCGCACGGCGGTCGGCGCCGTGTACATGATCGTGACCTTGTGTTTTTCGACCAAGTCCCAGAACCGATCTTCGGCCGGATGGTTCGGCGCGCCTTCGTACATCAAACAAGTCGCTCCGGCCGACAGCGGGCCGTACACGATGTAGCTGTGACCGGTGATCCAGCCACAATCCGCGGTGCACCAATAAACGTCGTCCTCGCGATGATCAAAGACCCACTGGAACGTGCGTTTGGCCCACAAGTTGTAGCCGGCAGTGGTGTGCCGAATGCCTTTGGGTTTACCCGTGCTGCCGGAGGTGTAAAGGATGAATAGCGACGTTTCGCTGTCCAGCGGCTCGGCGGGCAAGTCGTCGAGTTGAATGTCCACGACGTCGTGCCACCAAACGTCGCGGTGGGGCTTCATCGGCACGTCGTCTTGACCGGTGCGTTTCAGGACCAAGCATTTCTCGACGGTCGGCGATTTCTCGAGTGCCTCGTCGACGGTCTTTTTCAGCTCCAAGACCTTGCCGCGTCGATACATGCCGTCGGCCGTCACGACCAGCTTGGCTTTCGCGTCGTTGTTGCGATCGGCGATCGATTCCGCACTGAAACCGGCAAAGATGACACTGTGGACCGCGCCGATTCGGGCACACGCCAACATCGTGATCGCCAGCTCCGGCGTCATCGGCATGTAGACGCTGACGACATCGCCCTGTCCGACGCCCAGGTGCAGCAGCGCCGAGGCGGTCTTGCAGACTTCGCCGCGGAGTTCGCGATAGGTCAACGTTCGCGTGTCGCCGGGTTCGCCTTCCCAGATGATAGCGACGCGGTCACCGTTGCCCGCCTCGATGTGTGCGTCCAAGCAGTTGTAACTCGCGTTGGTCTTGCCGCCGACGAACCACTGGGCGTGCGGAGCTTCCCAGCGACAGACTTCGTCAAAGGGCTCGAACCAGTGCAAATGCTGTTCGGCCTCGGTACGCCAGAACTCCTCCGGGTTGTCTTTCGCCGCCGCATAAAGCCGTTCGTATTCTTCTTGCGTCTTGATCACGGCACGCCGCGTGAAATCGGCGGGCGGCGGAAACAGGCGGTCCTCGATCAAGACGTGATCGATGGACGCGTTAGCGGACGAATCACTCATGGCGGGCATAAACCGGGGTGGCGTGGAAACATGTCAGGGGATCGAACGTCGGCAGTTTACACGTTCGGCCGGATCCCTGGTTCCCCCTTTTCGCCGAACGAATCGAATACACTGGTGACGCGGTCCCCCGGCATCCCCGCCACGTCCGTTTCCTCGTTGCGCTATTCGACTCATGATGCAATCCGTTGCGACCCGCTGCGTCTTGGCCGGACTGTTCCTGGCGATCGCCCGGTCCCCGGCGACGGCCGTTGACGCGTCCGCGGCGATCGAGACCGTCGAAACCTTCGTCTCCGACTATTGCCTGGACTGCCACAACGCGGGCGAAGCGATCCAGGACGTCGACTTGGAATCGGTCTTGCTGCGCGAAGTCGACTGGGCACGCGACGAAGACGCCCGCCGAAGCTGGGAATTGACCTGGAAGCGAATCGCGTCTCGCCAGATGCCGCCCGCTGACGCGTATCGTCCGGACGAACAGGAATACCGGGCCGCCGTCGCCGCCCTGGAAACCGTGCTGGACGATGTCGCCGACAAGCACAAAGACATTCCGGCCGTCGACACGCTGCGACGACTGACCCGAACCGAGTATCAAAACAGCATTCGCGACCTGTTGGGCGTCCAGGTCGATGCATCGGAGTGGATTCCGCGGGACGAATCCAGCGACGGTTTCGACAACATCACCGTCGGCGAACTTTCGCCGGCGCTGTTGAGTCGTTATCTGACCGCCGCCGAAAAAATCAGCCGCATCGCCGTGGGCCGAAAGACCGACACGGCGATGGGATTGAACGTCCGACTGCCGGCCGACTTGACGCAAGAAAACCACTTGCCGGGATTGCCCCTGGGGACTCGTGGCGGCACGAACATCCGCCACACGTTCGCCCAGAGCGGCGTTTATGAATTGGCCGTTCGCCTGACACGTGACCGCGACGAAATGGTCGAAGGCCTGTACCGACCGCACGATTTGGATGTCCTGGTCGACTTGGAACGTCGGCACCGCTTTCACATCGAACCGCCCGAGAACGGCAAGGATTTCACGCACGTCGATACGAACCTGAAAATCCGGTTGCCCATCGAAGCCGGGCCGCACGACATCGCCGTGACTTTTGTTGATCAAGGCGAATCTTTGATGGAAATCAAGCGTCAGCCCTTCGACGCGGCTTATAACCGACACCGGCATCCTCGGCAGCAACCGGCCTTGTTCGAAGTCTCGATCGTCGGCCCGCTGTCGGCGGAGGATTCGGGAGACGCACGGGCGTCGGACCGACCGGCCGCACCCCTGCCGACCGACACGCCCAGTCGACGACACATCTTCACGGTGTGGCCGGACGACGATTCGATCGCGGCACAACTGGTTGCAGCGGAGACGATTCTGCGTCCGATCGTCCGTCACGCTTTTCGTCGCGAAGTCACCGACGCGGACTTGGAAACGCCGTTATCGTTTTTTCGCGAAAGCTTGGTCGGCGAACCGGCGTCGCGTGAACAGTTCGAAGCCGGCATCGAACGGGCGATCGCGTCGATTCTGGTCAATCCGAATTTCTTGTTCCGGATCGAAACGCCATTCGCCGGCGTCGACACGCCGGGTCAACGCCGGGCGATCAGCGACAGCGAGCTGGCCGGGCGAATGGCCGCGTTCTTGTGGAGCAGTTGTCCGGACACGGAATTATTGGACTTGGCCGTCCGGGATCGCTTGAACGACCCCACCGTCGTGCGTGAACAGGTCGCGCGAATGCTGGCCGACCCCCGCAGCGAGAGTTTGGTGACGAACTTCGCCGCCCAATGGTTGTACTTACGGAACCTGGATTCGGTCACGCCGGATCTGCGACGTTTTCCCGACTTTGACGAAAACCTTCGCCGTGCGTTTCGGGGCGAAACGGAAGCCCTGTTCCGTCACGTCCTGCGGACCGACGCGAGCGTGTTGGGTTTGCTCCGTAGCGATTTCACGTACTTGAACGAACGTTTGGCCAAGCATTACGGGGTGCCCGGGGTCGTCGGAAGCCATTTCCGCCGTGTCGATTTAGCTGCCGACGCCCGGCGCGGCGGCCTCCTTCGCCACGGCAGCATCCTGACCGTGACGTCTTACGCGACCCGCACGTCGCCGACGATTCGCGGCAACTGGGTGTTGGAGAACATCGTCGGCACGCCCCCGCCCCCGCCCCCGCCGGATGTGCCGACGCTGACGGAAAAATCGGCCGCCGTCGCGACGACCTTCAAGGAGCGTTTGGCCCAGCACCGCGACAATGCCGCTTGTGCGTCCTGTCACGCCTTGATCGATCCGGTCGGCTTCGCTTTGGACAACTTTGATGCGGTCGGCCGCTGGAGAGCGTACGATGGAGAGGTTCCGATCGATGCATCGGGGACTTTGCCCGACGGTACCGAAGTCGCGGGCATCGACGATTTGGAATCCAGCCTCGTCGCCCGGCCCGAGATGTTCGTCGGTCGACTGGTCGAAAAACTGATGACCTTCGGACTCGGCCGGACCGTCGACCATCGCGACGCCGCCGCGGTCCGCAAGATCGTCGCCGATGCCGCAAAGACCGATTACCGTTTCTCGCAACTCATTCAAGGCATTGTCGCCAGCGAACCGTTCCGATACCGAACCCCATCACCCAGCCAGCCACCCTCCCCGTCCACGGATAGTCAATGATGAACAAGAAACCTCATTCGTCCGATTCGTGTCCGTCGAACTCGTTCGGCCGCTTCGTCGCCAAGTCCTCGTTGCCGCGACGGACGATGCTGCAAGGCATGGGCGCCGCGATCGCGCTGCCGCTTCTCGACGCGATGGTCCCCAGCTTGACCGCCGCCGAGGCCACGCCGGCGGCCGCCGCGAATCTTCGCCGCATCGGATACGTCTACATCCCGATGGGGTTTAACCCGGCCGAGTGGACGCCGAAGTCGGAAACGCTCGACGATTTGCCCTCCAGTTTGGCACCGCTCGGGGCGGTCAAGGACAAAGTCACGGTCGTCAGTGGGATGGACTTGCAGAACGCTTATCCCGGATCGCACGCGACGTCGAACAGCGCTTTTTTGAGCGCCGCGAAAGCCAAGCTGACCGAAAGCAGCGACTACTACTCCGGCACGACCGTCGACCAGATCGCCGCCAAGCAGTTCGGACACCAAACCCAACTGCCCTCGTTGGAGTTGTCGATGGACTTGCTGTCGACCGTCGGTCAGTGCGACAACGGGTACGCCTGCGTCTATCAAAACAATTTGTCGTGGTCGTCGCCGACGACGCCATTGCCGGCCGAAGCGCATCCACGACTAATCTTTGAACAGTTGTTCGGCGAGGGGGGCACGCCGTCGCAACGCGAAGCCGCCCTGCGTCGCCGCGCCAGCCTGCTGGACTCGGTGACCCAAGAAATCAAACGGCTGAAGAATCGCTTGGGCGCCGACGATCGAAACAAGATCGACGACTACATCGAAAGCATCCGCGAGGTCGAACGTCGTATCGATCACGCCGAATCGACTGCCAAAGACAATCCGCTGCCCGATTTGGATCGTCCGGTCGGCGTCCCGGTGGCTTATTCAGATCACGTCGAATTGATGTTCGATTTGCAGTTGCTGGCCTTCCGCGGCGACATCACACGGATCGTCACGTTTCAGCTCGCTCGCGAATCCAGCACGCGGACCTACCCCGAAATCGGCGTGCCCGAGCCGCACCATCCGGTCACCCACCACGGCAACAATCCGGAAAAGCTGGCCAAGGTCGCCAAGATCAATCAGTACCACGTTTCCCTGTTCGCGGACTTTTTGCGGAAAATGCAAGACACGCCCGAGGGCGACGGCACGCTGCTGGATCATTCGCTTTACATGTACGGCAGCGGCATGGGCAATCCGGACACCCACGATCATGCCAACCTGCCGATCGTGGTCGCCGGGGGCGCGGCCGGGAACATGCGTGGCGGCCGGCACATCCGATACGACAAGCCGGAACCGCTTGCCAATCTGCATTTGACTTTGCTCAACAAAGTCGGCGTGCCACTGGAGACGTTTTCTGACAGCACCGGCACCGTCGACGAATTATTCGATCCGGTCGGGGTCTAAAGCGTGACCCGGCAAACCGCAGTCGCCCTGACGCTCCGCCGATCCGCCGCGTGGGTGTTTTTATCGATCACGCTGACGCACGGCTCGCTTGCCGTCGCCGCGTCTCCGTTGGCCGCGGCGATCCAGCGACAAGACTGGAAACAGGCCGAATCGCTGATCACGCCCGATGCGATCGACGCCGCCCAACCGGACGGCATGACGCCGTTGCACTGGGCCGTTCGTCACGGGAACCGAGCCTGGACGAAGCGTTTGCTCGACGCGGGGGCCGACCCCGACGCGACGACCCATTACGACGTCATGCCGCTGTCGATCGCCTGTCGCGGCGGGGACACGGAGATCGCCACGATGTTGCTCGTCGCCGACGCGGACCCGAACGCGGCTCTGGCCGGCAAAGTCACCTGTTTGATGATCGCGGCGCGAACCGGCGTCGTTCCGCTGGTTCTAACGCTGATCGATCACGGCGCAAAAGTCGACGCGACTCAGCGTGACGGCCAAACGGCGTTGATGTGGGCCGCCGCGGCCGGCCACGCCGATGTGATCGACACCTTGATCGCCGCGGCAGCCGACCCGGATCACACATTGGATTCCGGATTCACGGCGATGATGTTCGCCGCCCGCGAAGGCCAGATCGAAGCGGCCATGCGGCTGCTCGACCACGGCGTCGACGTCAACGCGGTGATGGATCCCAAACGAACGTCCGGACGAAACCCTCGCGAAGGCATGACTGCGCTGATGCTTGCCGTCGAAAGCGCGCACTACGAATTGGCCATGCGGTTGATCGATCGCGGCGCCGACCCGAACGACCAAGCCAGCGAATTTGCTCCGCTGCACGCTTTGGTATGGACGCGACGACCACAAAAGGGTGACAACCCCGAGGGCGACCCGCCGCCACGCGGTTCGGGATCGTTGTCGGCGTTGGGATTCGTGCGAGCCGTCGTCGCGGCCGGTGCCGACGTGAACCTGCAACTTCGCCGGGGCAATCGGGGCAAAGGACGCTTGAACACGCGGGGCGCGACCCCGTTCCTGATGGCCAGCCAGACCTGCGACTTGCCCTACATGAAATTGTTGCTGGAACTCGGTGCCGATCCGACGTTGACCAACATCGACGGTTGCACCGCGCTGATGGCGGCCGCCGGCATCGGAAATCACCACGTCGGCGAACACCCGGCGACCGTCGATGAAGTCGAACAGGCGGTGCGGATGTTGGTCGATCTGGGTCTGGACATCAACGCCGTCGACAAAAACGGCGAGACCGCGATGCACGGGGCGGCCTACTTGTGTTACCCCGAGACGGTCCGCCTGGTCGCCTCTCTTGGTGCCAAGCCTGAAATTTGGCATCACAAAAACAGCTACGGCTGGACACCGCTGATCATCGCCAAAGGCTATCGACCGGGATCCTTCAAACCCGACCCGCCGACCATCGAAGCGATCACCGAGGTCTTGGGGGATTTCGCCACGGATTTGGACGACGAAGGCGTCAGTTCCCAGCCCTGGTACGACAAAAAATAAAAGCCGAACGATCGTCCCGGATCGTTCGGTTCATCACCCAGACGACCGGACCGGTTTTTGTTCAACGGCCGCACGTCTATCTACGGGTACAAATGGGCCGGCGAGATCCCCTTGCCCAGTCGCCGCGGTGACGCGATCGCGCGTCGGGTCGATTCGCGGGCTTGTGAAATCGCTTCGGCCGGTGGACCTCCCCGAGCCAGTCGGCTGGTGATCGCCGCCGACAACACGCATCCGCTGCCGTGTGTGTTGCCTCTGACGATCCTCTCCGATGCAAAGACTTGTTCGCTCTGGTGGTCTTGGAAAAAGTCGATCATCCGGTCGCCGAATCCGGCTTTGATCAGCACAGCCGCCGGACCCATCGCCAACAAGGACCGGGCGACGCCGGCCAGTTGGTCTTCATCACGGATCGTCCGCCCGGTCAGCCTTTCCGCTTCGTGCCGATTCGGCGTGATCAAACTCGCCGCGGGCAGCAGGCTTTCGCGAAGCGTCTTCACCGCGTCCTCGTCGATGATCGGGACGCCGTGCTTGGTGATCATGACCGGATCGACGACGACCGGGCAAGCCAGCTTGCCGATCATCCGACCGACGGTGTGAATCATCGACGAGGATCCGAGCGCGCCCGTCTTCGCGGCCGTCGGCGGAATGTCGCCGATGACGCAATCGAACTGCCGCCGAACGAAGCTCGGCTCCATCATCATGACCTCTTCGACGCCGGCCGTGTTTTGAACGGTCAACAAAGTCACCACGCTCATTCCGTACACGCCGTGCGTCTGAAACGTCTTGAGGTCGGCCTGCATCCCCGCGCCGCCCGAGGGATCCGAGCCGGCAATCGTCAAGGCGACCGGCACGGCGTGCGTCGTCACATTCGCTTCGGTCGTCATCGTTGGTTCCCCGTTCACAACAGCTGGTTCAGGTATCGACCGTAGTCACTCGGGGCGAGCAACTCGGCCCGCCGCCGGAGTGTTACCCTGTCGATCCAGCCTTGTCGATACGCGATTTCTTCGAGACAAGCGATCTTTAGTCCCGTGCGTTTCTCGATCGCGCCGACAAAGTTGCTGGCATCCAGCAAGCTTTCGTGCGTCCCCGTGTCCATCCACGCGGTGCCGCGTCCGAACACTCGGACTCGCAACTCGGAACGTTCCAAGTACACGCGGTGCAGGTCGGTGATTTCCAATTCGCCGCGGGCGGAAGGTACAAGTCGTTTGGCAAACTCGCAGGCTCGGCCGTCGTAGAAATACAGCCCCGGCACGGCGTAGCTGCTTTTCGGTTCGACCGGCTTTTCCTCCAGGCTGACGACGTTTCCCTGATCGTCCAGTTCGACCACTCCGTAACGCCCCGGATCGCTGACGCGGTACGCGAACAGCGTCGCCCCGTCCCTGGCATCGGCCGCGCTGCGTAGTGATCCGACCAATCCTGTTCCATAAAACAGGTTATCGCCCAGGATCAAACAGCACGGCTTGCCGTCGACGAAGGATTCTCCGATCACGAGCGCCTGTGCCAGACCGGCTGGCGTCGGCTGAACGTCGTATCGGATCGAAAGGCCCCACGAACCGCCGTCGCCGAGCAGTTGCCGAAACAGCGGCAAATGTGCCGGGGTGGAAATCAGCAAAATCTCGCGAATGCCCGCCAGCATCAACGTCGACAACGGATAGTAAATCATCGGCTTGTCGTAGATCGGCAGCAGTTGCTTGCTGACCGCGACGGTCGAGGGGTAAAGACGCGTGCCCTCACCACCGGCCAAGACGATCCCCTTCATTCCGCGTCCCCCAAACGTTTCAACGGGTCAGTCGCGTTCAAGACGTCTTGCCACCAGGATTCGTGATCCACGTACCAACGCACGGTCTCGGCCAAACCCGTCTCGAAAGCGATTTCGGGTGACCAGCCGATTTCCCGGCGAATCTTCGACGAATCGATCGCGTATCGGTGATCGTGCCCGGGACGGTCGGCCACGAAGTCGATCAGCCGCGAATAGGACTGATCGTTCGCCCGCGGGCAAACGTGATCCATGATCTGGCAAATTTGCCGCACCAAATCCAGGTTGCGTCGCCGGTACCCGCTCCCGACGTGGTAAGTTTCGCCGACCTTTCCTCGGGCCAGCACTCGGCGAAGTGCGCGAACGTGATCTTCGACATGCACCCATTCGCGGACATTCGTTCCGGCCCCATAAACGGGAAGCGTTTCCTCGCGAAGACACTTCAAGATCATCAACGGAATCAGCTTTTCCGGAAACTGATAAGGCCCGTAGTTGTTGCAAGTGTTGGTCACCAGGACGGGAAGACCATAAGTATGATGCCAAGCCCGCGCCAAGTGATCCGCTCCCGCTTTCGACGCGGCATACGGCGATCGAGGATCGTAGACCGATGACTCGTGAAAGCTGCCTTCGTCACCCAGCGATCCGTACACTTCATCGGTCGAAACGTGCAAGAACCGAAAGTGCTGTCGTCGATCGACACACAGCGACTTGAAATGCCGCGTGGCAGCGTCAAGCATACAAAACGTGCCGACCAAATTCGTTTGAACAAATTCGGCGGGGCCGTCGATGGAACGGTCGACGTGGGATTCCGCGGCCAGATGGATGACGGCATCGGGGTCGACCTCGCTCAGCGTCTCCCGAACGACGCGCGGATCCGCGACGTCCACCAAGTGATGTTCGTAGCGACCCGCATCGCCCAGATCCGCCAGCGATCTCGGATTTCCGGCGTAGGTCAGCTTGTCGAAATTGACGACGAGGTGATCGGTGCGTCGAATCAGGTGACGGACCAGATTGCTGCCGATGAACCCACATCCGCCGGTCAGGAGAATCTTCATGCGAGTAAGCTGCGGACGGGTGAGAGCACGTGACGGATCCGAGGGGACGCTGTCTGGTCAGTCTACAAAGCCCACCGCGTCGCCCGGTCATCCCGAGTTCCCGATCGGCGTGCCGGCGGCGCCGGCGTCGGTCGCTCGGCGGGTTTACGACGGTTGTACCGATCGTTTCGCCCCGACGACGACGCCGGGAACTGGGGAACTTGACTGTCCCCGAACCGTCGGCATGTCGGCCGACGCTACGGACGGGCGGCCGGTCGTGACGCGGTGTCCCAGGGGATCAAGTCGGCGATCTCCGAGGCCAGTCGGTTCACGCTGCCGCTGCCGTCGGGATGCAGCCGATTGCTCAAGAAAACGAAAACCCGTTTGTCGGCCGGGTCGATCCACAGCACCGTCCCGGTGAAACCGCCGTGACCGAAAGCCCGTTCTGAAAAACAAGACGGGCGATTAGAGGAGTACGAAGAGTGGATGTCCCAGCCGTAAGCCCGCCGGTGTCCGCCGGCCACCTCGCGTGGCTCGATCATTCGATCGCGAATCGCGGTGCGAAACAGCGGACCGTCGGTGGCAAGTTCTCGGTCGACCAAAGCCTCGCCGTAGCGAACCAGGTCCGCGGCGGTAGAAAACAAACCCGCGTGACCGGCCACTCCGCCCAAGCGAGCCGCACGCGGGTCGTGCACGTGTCCGACCAGCCACTTCCCGTCTCGTTTTTCACTCGCCGCGGCACGATTTCGCAGCATCTCGGCGGGCCGATATCCGGTCTCGGTCATTCCCAAAGGGGCGAAAATCTGATCTCGGCAATACCGACCCAGCGTCTGGCCGCTCACCCGCTCGACCACTCGCCCCAAAACCAAAAAACCCACGTCCGAATAAACAAACTTCTCTCCAGGCTCGGCGATCGGCTTCAAATTCGCGATCCGCCGCCAACTCGACGCCGGATCATTCTCGTCGTAATCGGACAACGCGTTGTCGGCGATCAAACCTCCTTGATGAAGGAGCAAATCCGCGATCGTGATTTCCTGTTTGCCGTTGAGGGCGAAGTCAGGCCAATGAACTGAGACGGGATCTTCCAGCTTCAACTTTCCTTGCTGCACCAACCTCATCACCGCGGTCGCCGTCGCGACCGGCTTGGTCAACGAAGCGAGGTCAAAGACGGTATCGATCCGCATGGGCCGACGACCGGGCAGCGTCTGCGCATCGCCCACCGCGATCGAACAGCGGAGTTCCCCTGCCTGGGTCGCCATCACCACCGCACCGGCCATCTCGCCTTGTCCGATGGCGGCCCGCAGCGAACGCTCCACCCGCCCGTCGAATTCCCCGGCCGGCGGTTCACACGTCCCCGGCGACGCGACAAACATTGCCAAAATCACGATCACGCCAACGCCGGCTTCGCAAACGCGGCCACGATTCTTTTTCATGTTTGGATCTCTTTTCATGGTAACCCGAAACGCAAGCGGGCGACGCTGATGTCCGCTGCTAAAACGACCACTCCATGCCGTGAATAACCATTTCAAAAGGGGCCGCGCCGTACCGCGTCCGAGTCTCCCAGGGGGAGAATGAAGCAGGTTCTGCCGGATGATTCCCGGTGATCTGCTTACAATTGACGCTCAGCCACCCGTTTTACCTCGCCACCCGTTTTACTCTCTCAATCCGTCTGGCTCCCGATGTTCTCGATCGAAGCATCTTACTTGCTATTTGTCATGCTCAGCCTATCGACGGCTGCGTACGTGGGCCGGCGTCAAGGCAAAGAATGGGCTCTGGGCGTCGGCATGGCGATGTCGCTGCTCTCGGCCAGTTGGTTCGAGATTACCGTCGCCGGTCTGCCGATCTCGGTTTCGATGACCGTGGCGATCGTGTTGTTGAGCGTTTACTGTTTGCATTCTTGGCGAAAGATTTTTTGGCCGCTGACGCTGCTGGATTTTCTGGTCGGCGGCATGGTCGCGTGGAACGTCATTGTCGACACGCAATACGGCCAACCATTCTTGCCGACTCTCGCCAAAGCCTATGGCGAATGGATACTTCCCTACGCCGCCGGCCGCTACGCATTCCTGCACCGCGGATCGCTCACCAGTCTCGCCCCTTGGTTTGTCGCGGTCGGATGCATCATCGCATTGGGCGCGATGATCGAGTCATGGACCGGAATCAATGCCTGGGAATTGCTCTTTCACGACGCCGACGATCGTGTGACTCGTACGACCAGTTTGCGGTACGGCCTTCTTTACCGAGCCATGGGCGTGACGCGACACCCGATATTCTTGGGCGTCATCCTGATGTTGTTGACCGCTTGGGCAGGCATCCTGATCGATTCGGCAGGCCGGAATCGTCGTCGAGTTTGGCTGGGGATCGCGGCTTTGTTTCTGATCGTCCTGGGCGTGGTTGCGACCGTCTCTCGCGGTCCGTTGCTGGGGCTATTCGCAACCCTTGCTTTCTTTTTAGCAGTCAAGTATCGATTTGTTCGCTGGGCGTTGATCCCGACCGTCGTCCTCGCGGGTTTCTGGGCGACAATGAATTTGGATTCGGTCGTCGAGTCTCTCGATACCAACATCGCTCCTGAAAGGAAGACGATTGTCGAAGTCGACAACGAGCAACTCGAGTACACCGGCACGAAGAACCGCATTTTTGTGATGCGGATCTACGGGCCGATCGTCCTCAAGGGGGGCCTAATCGGCTATGGCACCGCCAACACCGATCAATTCCCACCGAACGTTCCTGGCCTTCCCAGCGAAACCCGCTCTCGGAATCGACTTCGCATCGTCGACAACAGCTTTATCTTGATCGGTCTACGACTGGGAACGGTCGGGCTGCTCCTTTTCGTCTCGTTTTTCCTCGTTTCGATCTGGGAATGCCTCTCGATGCGTCGTATCGCGAGCACCTGTTTGACGCCCAGCGGGGAAGGTAGTCCGACCATTCTTGCGGCGGTTCTCGTGGGAGTCGGCCTAGAAATCCTAACGGTTTATTGCGACTACGATTTCGTCCCTTGGATTCTCTTTCACTTCGGAGTTGTCAACGGGCTCTACCTCCACTGCCAAAATCGATTGAAGCGCGCCGGATAATCTCGCCCGACGGGCCAGCGGACCCGCACATTCACACCAGTTGCCGACGGAGATTTCGGTTAGTGAGATCGTGACTTTGGGATCGGGACACGCCTTGACGGTCGGCGGCTTGTCGGCATTCGTTTCAACACCGGTGCGGAAATGAAAAGCTCTTGCTTTAGCCATGCACGCCGCGGGAATGCATTACGGTTTCTGTAATGGCGCGGCGTCTATAATGAATTTCCGTCTTCCACCAGCGGATCCTGCCTAATTTTATCTCAGAAAAGTTCAGCGATCACGGTGTCGACGGCAAACTCGACGACATCCTCGTCATCGGAGTTTCCGGAAAGACCGTGCTGGGTGGAGGTATTGTTGACTGTCGTGTGCCGATTCAGATAATTGATGATGAGCAGGGCGTCCAATGCAGACGTCCTTCCGTCAAAATTAATATCCGTTCGATTCCCCGTTGAAATCACGCGGCGTGTTGACTCGCCCTCGCCAGATGATCCGTTGTCGCTATTCATCGCGTTAATCACCACCAAAGCGTCACCGGCCGAGACCATTCCGTCTTGATTGACATCTAATTCCAAGGTTTCGCCCATGGCCGAGTTCGTGTCGATCGTAACCGTCAAAGCCTCGGCAACGGAGATCGCGGGTGCCATAAGAGTTGATTCGGGCGGCGTCGCGTCCAACGCTGCGATTTCAATCGCCTTGATCGCGGGGTTTTGCACGACGTGCGTGAAATCGACGTCCAGGTTGGCGTCCGC
>CAYVRC010000084.1:0-24529 GCA_964453205.1 uncultured Pirellulaceae bacterium
CTGCGTGCTGGGTATCACCGATCCGCCGGTGACGATCAAGAACATCGAAAACGCGATCGTCGATCGGGCTTGGTCCGAGGGCTGGATCGTGCCCGAACCGCCGGAGCAGCGGACGGGCAAAACCGTGGCGGTCGTGGGCAGCGGGCCGGCCGGACTGAGCGCCGCGGACCAGCTGAACCAGGCCGGACACCAAGTCACGGTCTTCGAACGGGCCAATCGCATCGGCGGATTGTTGCAATACGGCATCCCGAACATGAAATTGTCCAAGGAAGCCGTCCAGCGCCGCGTCGACAAAATGACCGCCGAGGGCATCACCTTCAAGACCGGCGTCAACGTCGGCAAAGATGTCAAACCGCAAGATCTACAGGAACAGTTCGACGCGGTCTTGCTCGCCTGCGGTGCCACGAAGCCGCGCGACCTGCCGATCGAAAACCGAGACGCGAAAGGGGTCCATTTCGCGATGGACTTTTTGACCGCCAACACGATGCAAAGCGTTCACGGGGATTCGCTGAACGGTTCGTTCATCAGTGCCGAAGGGAAAGACGTCATCGTCATCGGTGGCGGAGATACCGGAACGGACTGCATCGCGACCAGCATCCGCCACGGTTGTCGCAGCTTGGTGAATTTCGAATTGTTACCCAAGCCGCCGGCCGAGCGTGCGTCCGACAACCCTTGGCCCGAATGGCCACGCGTGTTCCGCGCGGACTACGGTCACGAGGAAGCCGAGGCAAAGTTCGGCAGCGATCCGCGGACCTATCAAATTTTGAGCAAATCGTTCTTGAAAGGCGATGACGGAAAGTTGACCGGCATTCGCACCGTGCAAGTCGAATGGACGAAGAACGACGCAGGCGGCTGGCAGATGGCCGAAGTCGAGGGCAGCGAGAAAGACTGGCCGGCCCAGTTGATTTTGCTTGCCATGGGTTTCTTGGGCCCCGAGCAATATCTGCCCGAAACCCTGGGCATGAAGACCGACGCGCGGAGCAATTTCGAAGCCAAACACGGCGAGTACACCACCAACATCGAAGGCGTGTTCGCGGCGGGTGATTGTCGTCGCGGCCAAAGCTTGGTCGTGTGGGCGATCAACGAAGGACGTGGTGCGGCGCGGGCGATCGATCTGTTCCTGATGGGCGAAACGACCTTGCCCGCGCCCGGTCAGACCATGGGGACGTCGCTGTCGATGGCTTGAAACGTCTGTTCGTCCGTCGGGGCCGGGGAATTCCCGCGACCCGCGGATCGGCGGTCATTGCTGCTGCCGGGCGATCGCGATGCGGTAAGCTTGCCGGTCGGCGTCGCGTCGTTCGCGGATCTTTGCCGCGACGTTGATGCCGGAGGTCAAGTCGGCCAGCACCGCGCCGACCCCCGGCAGCGACTCGGCGCGGAAGCCCGGTTCCAGCCATTGAACATCCGCCCGCTCGTCGATGATCAACAAGCTATCCGGCGACGCGACGTTCGCGATCCCTGTCGCGTCGACGCTCACGGCGAAGTCCAGCCCTCGGACGGACGGCGAGCGGTGATTCGAACGTGTCGCCGGCGTGTCGACGCGGACCACGCCGATCCGAAGCTTGCCGCGGAGCGTTGCGGGCATCTGACGAATCCACCGGTCCAGCAAATCAAGCGACGCTTCAGACCGCGGGCTTGCCTGGCTCGTGGCGTGGACGACCAGGCCGACCGTCAGCGGTCGGTCACGCGACGATGCAAGCCATGAGAACCGCTCGCCGCGATGATCAACCGCGGTCACCGATCGCATGTTTCGATCGATCCAATGTGGTGCCGGCGGAGGCGGCGGAACGAAACGGCTGACCCGCGTCGGACGTTCGGGAAAGGAATCCTCGGTCGGGCTCCCCGCCGGGGCGTCGAAACGGGCGGCACGCAACTGAAGGGTCAACCGGATCGAGTCCTCGGAGCGTGCGGCCGAATCTGGCGTCGATGCCGCCGGTCGGCCCGGCAACCGGATCGTCGGCAATTCGACGCGTCGGATCAGTGAATCGCGGCGGTCGATGTGGAACACGAATCTTTCGTCGCCTTGGCGGACTCGGACGGCGTAACAATTCCGTCCGTCGATCTCAAGGCTGGACACGAAATCGAAATCGGCATCCTGGTCGAACATTTTGGACATCGGGTCGGCGGCGAACAGCCATTCCAATTGCGGCGGCGGACCGGCCGGGCCGGCGGACAATTCGGCGACGACGACCGGATCGGTCAGCCAAGCATCCAAATCGGGACGCGTTCCGGTGGACGGACCGGCGACGACTTGATGATCCCAAGCGGCCGACAGCGGCGGGGCGAACCACGCCGACGACCCGCCGGCGTCGTGCCGAAGTCGCAGCGAGTACGCCGAGACCTCCAGTTCGCCACGATCGAACGCGACGGCCAGCGGGGCGGTCCGCTGTTCGGTGGTTTCGTCGGATCGGTAGACCAGTTCGACTTCGCCGCGGTCGTGATAACTCTCCGAACTGCGGTACCGCTGGAACGTCAAACGCAACAGCGAACGCGCGTCGCGGCCGGCGGCTTTCACCGAATTCGCCCGCGACGGTTCGGCCGACGAGGACGCCGTCGAGGCGTCTTCGCGGCAGCCGGCCGGCAACAGCAGGCTCCAGCCCAGCAGCCAAAGGAGTAACCCAAACCGGCCGGCCGGTCGCTCGTGTCGTTTCATGATCGTTTCCTCTCCTGCGTGCTCTGGGAACTGGTTCCGGTGTGATCGATCGGACGTTCTTTCGGCAAGACCAATCCGGGAGCCCGCGTCGACGCATTGCGGTTTATCCTTGGCGCTGACAGATTATTCGACCAGGGGCCCCGAGAGTCGCCCGTTCCCGCCGCCTCCACGGAAAGCTCGCCGCGTCATGTCCGAATCGTCCACTTCGTCCGCCGTCCAGAACGTCGAAATCGCGACCCTGCTGGGCCAGCGGGTGGCTTGGCAACTGCATCCCGAGTCGCCCGACGAGACGGATCCGAGGTTGGCGGACGGCATCGATCACGCCCTGTCCCGGCCGATCGACTTTCCGGCCATCGATCAAGCGATCGTTCCCGACGATCGAGTCGCGCTGGCCGTCGATGCGACTTTGCCGGATCTGGTGTCGGTCGTCGGCCAAACGGTCCGCTGGTTGTCACGGTTGCGATTGCAATCGATCGACGTCGTTTTGACCGCCGAAGCGGATGACGAACGGATGATGGATTTGGCCGCCGCCCTGGGCAGCCGCGTGCGTGTGACCCGGCACGACGCGGCGCACCGCGAGTCGCTGATGTACTTGATGGCCGATCCGGCCGGCGATCCGATCTACCTGAACCGGCGGATCGCCGACGCGGACTTTGTCCTGCCGATTCGGACCTGTCGGCGTTGGCGGGGGGAGGCCCATGCCGCCGGTGAGGATTTTCAATCGCTGGCGATCTGGTCGGACCCCAGCGGCACCTTTCCCCGTTTTGCGGATTCGGCCACCCGCGTCCGGTATGCGAAAGCCGCCGCGGGGCAGGATGCGGAGGTGCGAAGTTTGGAACAGAGTTTGACGATGACCTTGGGGATCCAAGCGGTGTTGGAAATCCGACCCGGACCGAGGGGAGGATTCGCCGCGGCGACCTGTGGCACGCCGGCCGGTGTCGCGGAATCGGCTTCGCCGGCGACGCCCGGTGACGTCGACGAATCGCCTTGCATGCCTTACGTCATCGCTTGCGTGGACGGCGGAGCCGGTCAGCAAAGCTGGTCGAACATCGCCCGGGCGGCGCTCGCGGCCGTTTCGCGAGTGCAGCCTTCGGGAACGTTGGTGTTGTGGTCCCACCTCGGGCACGATCCGCCGTCGTCCCTGCAGCGGCATCTGTTGCGACAAGACGTTGACGATTCGGGCGACGAAGATCCGTCCGACGACGATCCGTCCGACGGCGGGGCCTCCGCCGCGGAGGTCAACGAGGACGGTTTCCCGCCTTGGAGCGACGGGCGAAACGACGCCCAAGCCTTGGCAAGCGTGATGGACGAGTGTCGGTTATTTTTATGCAGCGGTTTGTCGAACGAGGACGTCGAAGAATTGGGCATGGGCGTCGTCACGACGGCCCAGCAACTGGACCGCTTGATTCCCCGCGATTCCCAATGCGGAATCATTCGTGCCGCCCAATTTTTCGGGCCCGACCTGACAGGACGATGACGCGTGTCGCAACAGAACATTGAAGACGCTTTCGGGTTTTGCCCGCGTTGCGGCACACCGAATCCGCAAACCGGCCGGATCCCGTTTCGCTGTCAAGCGTGTGACATGGCGTGTTTTTTCGGCCCCGTGGCCGCCGTGGGAGCCTTGATCACCGACGACGAGGGGCGGCTGTTGCTGGTGCGTCGCGCGAGAAATCCCGGCAAAGGGAAATGGGGCCTGCCCGGCGGTTTCGTGGATCGTGACGAAACCATCGAAGCGGCGTTGCGACGCGAAGTCATGGAAGAAACCCGTTTGGTCGTTACGGCTTGCACGCTGATGATCACGCGGCCCAACCGCTACGTGTACGCCGGCGTGGCTTCACCGGTGATCGACCTTTTTTACGAATGCAGCGTGCAGGATCGGTGCGAACTAAAGCTTGCACCGGATGAGCTTGACGAGCACCAATGGACTTGGCCGACGGAGAATCAGCTCGGCAACATGGCATTCCCGTCCAATAAGATCGCGGTCGAATTCTGGATGGATCGGACACGCGTCTGAGATGCTGATAACGCCCGCGGAAGATGCCGAGAATCGAAACCAAGCGTTTATCGTCACGGGGGTGATCGTCTCGGCGGTCGTCGTGCTGGCGGGCACGGTTTCGCCCTGGTGGTTGGCGGGGTTGCCGGTCGCCGCCGTCGTCTTTTGGTGGTGGCGGCGGACCAGTCGTCGTCGATTGCGGAGCATCGCCAAGGAGTTTCCCCCGACCTGGGAAGATGTCTTGAAACGGCACGTCCGCTTCTTTCGTGCCCTGGACGATCCCGGCAAAGAACGTTTTCGAAATTTGATGAAAGTGTTCATCGACGAAGTCGCGATCACGGGCATCCGCACCGACGTGGACGACACCACGCGGGCGTTGGTGGCGGCCAGTGCCGTGATCCCGATCTTCGGATTCGAGGACTGGGAGTACTCCGGTTTGGGTGAAGTCCTGATCTACCCGGACACGTTCAACGAGGAATACAAGAGCGAGGACGCGACGGATCGAAACACGCTGGGGATGATCGGCGTGAATCATCTCAGCGGCGTGATGATCCTTTCCAAGCCCGCGTTGTTGGCGGGCTTCGGGAATCAGAACGACCGCCGCAACGTCGGAATTCACGAGTTCGCGCACCTGGTCGACAAGCAAGACGGCAGCGTCGACGGCGTCCCGGGGGGAATCCCCGCGGACACTTTCGATCCGTGGGTCCGATGGGTCGGTCGTGAGCTCCGCAGCGAAGGCGAGTCTGCGGCGGGAATCGACGACTATGCCTACACCAACGAGGCCGAATACTTTGCCGTGTTGTCGGAATACTTCTTCGAATCGCCGACAAGACTTCAGCAAAAAAACCCCGAGCTGTTTCGGATGTTGGAGAAAATGTATCGCCAGAATCCCAAGCGGTTGTTCGCGGGAACGCCACGGCGACGACGTCGCGTCGGCCGTAATTCGCCCTGCCCGTGCGGAAGCGGCGAAAAATACAAACGCTGCTGCAAGCCCTAAACGCCGACGCCTGATGGTCCGTGATTGCCGCCCTGCTTACACTAGTCCAAGTTCCAGAACTGCACGATCCTGCTCGGGAGACGGTTGATGATAAGAAAAAGATGGTGGACTTTTGCCGCATGGGCGTGCCTGGCGTGCCCGGTGTGCCCGGCGCCGGCTGCCGGAACGGTCGAGGAATCGATCGACGCGGTTCGCGTCGCCGGATCCGTCGACGGCGGATTTCAGGCGGCCGCCGAGTCGGCCGGTCATCTGCGTCGCAGCCTGACAGGTGATGACCTGCCGAAGCTGCTCGACGCGATGCGGGACGTCGATCCGGTGGCCGAAAACTGGCTTCGCGGGATCATCACGGACGTCGCTCGAAAGGCCGAAGGCTTGCCGACCGAATCACTGGCCGATTACGCGATGGATCGATCCAACAACCCGATCGGCCGTGGCATGGCGATGGAGTTGGTGCGTACCGAGACGCCGGAGCAGGCGACGAAGTTGATCGACCAATGCTTGGACGACCCCAGCCTGCCGCTCCGCGAGATGGCCGTCGAGCAGGCGATCGACAAAGCACGATCGGCCGCCGCGGGCGACAAGTCGTCGGCGATCGCGATCTATCAGGCGGCACTGACCAACGCCCGTCAACCCAAGCAGTTGCAGACCATCGTCGAAGCCTTGAACAAGCTCGGTGAATCCGTTTCGCTGGGCGGCGCGTTCGCGATGATCACGGACTGGCAAGCCGTCGGGCCTTTCGACAACGTCGACGGAGTCGGCTTCGCCGCGGTCTATCCGCCGGAGCAGCAGTTCGCTTCGTCGGCCGTCGTCGACTTGGCCGCGAAACCGGAAGGCAAACACGGCGTCGTGTCTTGGAAAGAAGTCAAGGGTTCCGACGACGACGGCAAGGTCGATCTGGCCAAGGCCTTTGATAAAGAGAAAGGCGCCGTCGCGTACCTGTACACCGAGTTCGATTCGCCCAGCGAACAAGCGGTGCAAGTCCGGCTGAGTTGCATCACCGCGAACAAAGTTTGGATCAACGGCCGGGAAGTGATGGCCAACGAAGTCTATCACTCCGGCTCGGCGATCGATCAGTACACGGCCGACGCGAAATTGCGAGCCGGCACCAACACGATTTTGTTGAAGATCTGCCAGAACGAACAAACCGAATCGTGGGCACAAGAATGGGAATTCCAGTTTCGATTGACCGACCCCAACGGAAAGGCTTTGACCAGTGAGTAAGAACGAATCGGTTGTCGCGATCGCCAAGTCGAATGACGATCGTCGGTTTTGGGTCGTCCTGTCGTGGTGCTGCGTGGTGGCGATCGCGCTTGCCGCGATCATCGCGCCGGTCGCGACGGCGGCTTCGGCGGAATCCTCCGGCTGGATGGGTTTTCGCGGCGACGGCAGCGGCGCCGCGGTCGACGGGCCGGAGACGCTGGACACGGGCGAGGGCGGAAACTTGGCCTGGAAAGTGCCGATGCCGGGACGCAGCGTCGCCGGGGCGATCGTGGTCGGCGACTTGGTCGTCACGACCAGTTCGGCCGGTCCCGACGGAGGACGCCTGTTCGTCACCGGCGTGGACCTGAAAACCGGCGAAGTCCGATGGGAGCAATCCTTTCGCAGCACCGGTCGGCCGTTCTGTCACCCGACCAGCGCGAATGCGGCACCGACGCCCGTCAGCGATGGCGAGAACGTGATCGCCTTTTTCAGCAGCAATGACTTGGTCTGCTTATCCACCCGAGGCGATCTGATTTGGTATCGCGGCTTGGGCTTCGATCACCCCAAGGCCGGCAACGACGTCGGCATGGCCTCGTCCCCGATCATCGCCGAGGACGCGGTCATCGTTCAGATTGAGTGCAAAGGCGATTCCTTTGCCACCGGAATCGATCTGAAAACGGGCGAAGACCTGTGGCGGATCGATCGCCCGAAAAGCTCCAACTGGTCGTCTCCGTTGCCGATCGATCGAGCCGACGGTACCGTCGAAGTCGTCATGCAATGCGGCACCGACGTCGTCGCCGTCGACCCGCGGACCGGTCAGTCGCGATGGAAACTGGACGAAGGCCGGGCGACGGTTCCCTCGCCGACTCTCAGTGGCGACTACTTGATGTTGCCCGGCGACGATCTGTTGGTGATGAAGATCAACGACAGCGGCAGTGCCCCGGACGAAGCATGGCGTAGCGGCAGCTTCAGCCCCAGGAACGCTTCGGTCGTCGCCAGCAAGGACCGGCTGTACGCGCTCAAGGGATCCGTGCTGGTCGCCGGCATGATCGAAACGGGTGACCGCCTGTGGCAGGAAAGGCTGTCCGGTTTGAGCGGCGGGTACGCCACGCCGGCGGTCGCCGGAAATCGAATCTACGTTTTTGATCAGTCCGGCAACGGTGCGATCATCGAAGATTCAGGCGACGACGCGGAAATCATCGCCGAAGTCAGTTTGGAGGAATCCGTTCTCGCATCGCCGGCACTGGCCGACGGCAAACTGATCGTCCGTGGTGTCGACCACCTGTTCTGCTTTGAATGAGTGGATCAGCGGTAAAACGAACCGCCCGAGGTGCCGGCCGGGTTGCTGCCGGGGTAACCGCTGGACGCGCCGGTGCTGCCGGGCATGTATCCGCTGACCGGGCTGACGCCGCTGGGCGATGAATCCGTCGGCGCCGAATACGACGATGTCGTGGCCGCGGGGGTCGCCGGCGGGCTGCTGGCGGTGCTGAACGACGGCGAATCGGATGTCATCGCGGTTCCGCCCGCGGAATCGGGCAGCTTGAAACCACCCGATGCACCGGAGGAATCCCCGCCGGATGCGGACGTCGACGCGATGCCGCCGGCCGTCGCCGCCGCGGCGGCGGTGGGGCCCGCGGGCAGATCGGGAAGCGAGAAAGTGCCGGTGTCGCCGCCGGCCGGCGAGGCAGATTTGGGCGGAGTCGACGAGAGCGAATACGTGGTCGGTGCCTGGGGCGCGGCGGCCGGTCCGGTCGCGGCGATTCCGGGCGATGCCGCCGCGGGATTCTGGCCGAATCGGTAACCGCTGGGGATCGACGGCGTCGCGGTCGAGGCGGTCGCCGAATTCGCGTCGGGGCTGCCGGAGGACGGGGCCCCGTAGCTGGGCGGCGTGTAGCCGGGCGTTGGATAACTGGGCGAGGTGTAATCGGGTCCGCCGGGCTTGGTCGCCGCGGCGTAGCTGCCGGCGGCACCGGGGTAACCGTTCGCGCGGGCGGCTGCCGGATTCACGGCCGATGGGCTGGTCGAACGAGTGGCGACTTGAGCGGTGGGGCTGTTCGGGGCCCCGAACGACGGGCTCCCGAAGCCAGGCGTGGTCCCCGCGGGACTGCTCGTGTCCGGCGTGGCCGTTCCGCCGGCGACCGATGCGATGGCCTCGGGCGAAGCGGATGCCGAGGGCGGCGTGGGATAAGTCATCGACGGTCCGCTGCCGGCTAGCATCTCGGCCGACGGTTCGCTTCGTCCCCAACCGAACATGTTCATCCGCGGCATGCTGCTGCGGCAACCCGCGGAGACTGTGCTCAGCGCCACCAGCCCGGCGATTGCCAGCGAGGATGCTTGTTTGGATTCGATTGACTGTCGCATCTTTGCCACTTTCCATCTTGGCGTCGAAAAAACATAGAGTCGTGTACTCTCGGCTTTCGGCGCTTGCTTTGGTCGACCTTGACGAATAATCCGCAAACTCCGCGCAAACTCACCCGCTCGCGCTCGGTTCAAGTCGGACCCTAAGACTCTGTCAGCTCGGATGTCAACGCCAGTCGATGACCTGAGAAAACTTTTCAGAACCGTCAAAGTTTGACATCCGGTTCGTCGATAGAACTCCGTGGACGAAGTCTTGTCGCCGATTGGTGGACAATTCAAGACGACAGGACATCGTTTGGGGGGCTTTCCATTCCACGGCCCGTGCGGGAATACACCATGCCGACGAATCGGCACGCTGACAGTCGTCGGCGTCTTGAGGGTGTGTTTCACGGCGGCACCGCGACAGGGAAGTCCAGGGCATGAATCGTTCGTTGTTTCGAATCACCGCGCAGCTGCAACTCGGGATCACCATCCTGCTGGCCAGCGGGTGCGCGCCGAGTCAGCCGTTCTTTTTGAACGAGTCGCCCGATCTGCAGTATTACCTCAATACGGCAACCCAGATCGAATATCCCGATGTGGAAGTGGAAAGCTTGGCCGAGACGCGAGAAGCGTTGCCGCCATTGACCGTCAACAACCACGACTACCAGTTCTGGGATTTGACGCTGGAGGATTGCGTCGACATGGCGTTGCAAAACGCCAAGTTCCTGCCGACTACGAACGGCATCGCGGAACAACGCACCAACTTCGCCGAGCAATTCTTGGCCGGCAGCAGCGAACAGTTCGGCAGCGTTTACGACATCGCGATCCAGCAATCCACGACCCAATCGATCCCGCAAACGATCGACGGCAACGGCAATCGTGTCTTGCCGCGTGGCGTCCTGCGGGCCAACCAGATCGGCGGCGTCGAGGACGCTTTGGCCGAGTTCGACGCCCAGACCAGTGCGTTCGTCGACTACCAGAAAGGCGACCGTCCCAACAACGTGTTGCCCGGGAACGTGTTCAATCCGGTCTTTTCACGATCCGACAACGTCACGCAGCAGTCCGCCATCAGCAAGCGTTTCGCCACCGGCGGTGTCGCGACGTTGCGGCAACAGACCCTGTACTCTCGGAACAACGTCGACGCGCCGAGCGTCGCTCGCGCCGTGCCCAGCGACTGGACGGCGATCGTCGAAGCCCAGATCCAACACCCGTTGATGCGAAACCGGGGCACGATGATCAATCGCATCCCCGTCGTCTTGGCCAGTCTGAACGAAGACATCTCGATCGCCGAATTCGAACTGCAAGTGCGGAACCTCGTCCGCGACGTCGAAGTCGCTTACTGGGACCTGTACGTCGCGTATCGAAACTTTGCCAGCGTCGCGGTCGGCCGCAACAGTGCCCAAGTGACCTCGGACTACGCTTACGAGAACCTGATCGGCGGCATCGGTGAAATCCAAGATTACAATCAGGCTCAGGGACAATACCACGCTTTTCAGAATCAGCTTTACGGTGCCCTCTCGGGGTCGAACATTCTCGGCCAAGACCGCTTCGGGGTGTACGGTCGCGAACGACGCGTGCGAGAACTGATCGGCATGTCGCCCACCGACAGCCGCCTGATTCGTCCGATCGACGAACCCACGATCGCCCGCGTCGAACACGACTGGGAAGAAGCTCGGGTTCAAACTTTGTTCCTGAATCCCGAACTCCGCCAAACCAAGTTCCGCATCAAACAGAGCGAGTTGGAACTGAAATTGGCCAAGAACCAGATCTTGCCCGAAGTCAACTTGTCACTGCTGTATCGATGGATCGGCATCGGTGACGACTTGGGCTTGGGCGGAGATCAGTCACCGAGGTTCCCCGCCCCCGGCAGCAACGCGTTGGGCGAACTGACCGGAGGCAACTTTCAAGAGGGCGGCATTCGCCTGGAGATCACTCCGCCGGCGATCGGTGCCCGTCGCGAATTGACTCGCATCAACGGTGCCCAGTGGCGGCTGGTTCGCGAGAAAGCGAACTTGCAAGAGAAGGAACGCTTCGCGCTGTTCCTGCTTTCGGACGCCTTCGGAAAATCGCAAACGCACTACAAACAGATCCAAGCCGCCGCGTCGCAGTGGGCAGCCGCCGAATCCGAAGTCGACGCGCGTTTGCTGAACCTCAAGGAAGGCCGAGGCGACACGAACGTCGTCCTGCAAAGTCAGCAACGAAAAGCCGATGCGACGATCGCGTACTACCGTGCGGTCGGCGAGTACAACAAGTCGCTGAACTACATCGACTATTTGAAGGGTACCTTGTTGGTCAACAGCGGCATCACGTTGGCCGAAGGACCGTGGCACGAAAAAGCCTATCAAGACGCCCTGGAACGGGCACGTGAACGAAGTGCCGGAAAGCAACTGCAATACGGTGTGACCCGGCCCAACGTCGTCCGCACCGGACCGGTCCCCGGCCCCGATGCCGCGGCTTCCCGCGTGGCAGGTCCCCGCGGAGGAACCGTCGGCAGCAACGTCGTCCCGCCGGGCCAAGACGCTCCGATGCCGATGCTCGATCCGTTCGACCCGTACGATGCGGAATCGATGGACATTCGATCGCTCGAACGACCGCTGACCCAGGAATTGGGCGATTCGACCGGCGACACCTTGAACGGTCCGCAGGGCAGACAGCCGCAAGATCACTCGATCATGGAATCGCCACTGCGATCGACGCCAGAGGCTCCGATCGGCTCGGGGGCCGCCGAACAGACGTCGCCCCCGCCGGCCAATCCTGATCTCGGCCCGGTGCGACAAATGACCTATCAGTGGCAAGGCCGCGCGGCCGCGGAATCCGCTGGTAAACACAGCGATTCGCCGACCGAGGAATTCGCTCCGCAACCCGTCCGGCGAGTCGCCTTGCCGCACTAAGACTTCGGCCGGATCCCCGGCCACAACCGATTCCGTGTAGGGGCGGAGGTTTGAGAAGTCGCGTCACCGCGAAGCGCTTGCGGGCCCATGACGCCTTCTCCCACGACTAGTTCGAATGCGCCGCAAGGTCATTCGAACTTTTCGTCGTTCCAGCGTTTCGAATGGAAAAGCCTCAAAAACACTTCTCATCAACCCGAACTCGACGTTCGAGTCGAGTTCCTACCCCCTTCGTTCCGGATGAAAATGAAAAAGGCGGATCCGTCGCGGAGATGCCGGTTTTCCTGGATGAATCGGAGCTAGAACGGGAAGATTTCGGAACACCGAGCGTTTTTTTCAATTTTTGCCCTTGCCCTTGCCCTTGCCCTTGCCCTTGCCACCTTTACCAGCGATTCAGTCGGACGGGGTTCCGGCGTCAGCGATCGACGTATCCACTGGTGGAGATCTCGATGAGAACAGGACTTCGGTTTTTTGTGCCAAAGTGTATCTTCATCGAAGGTCGATGTCGCTACGCGTTCGGCTTCGCGTGGGTGATTCCGCTTGTCCTGGCGATTTCAATGGAGGCATTGCCGACTCCGGTCCACGGCGAAGAATCAACTGAAGCTGCGGCTCCGAAACCTGCCTTCAACCACCGTGCTGCTGCGACGATCGGCAGCCCTGTCGGTTCGAACCGGCGATACGAAGTGGACACCGGACGCCCCACGAACCGCTCGACTCAAGTCGTCCCCGTGGAATTGGTCAGTGAAGCCGGTCCGACGCACAACGTGTTCGTGCTGTGTAGATATCACCTGGACGGGCTGGTCGCGTTTCCACTTCCCGGTTCCAGTGCAAGCGTCTCGCGGACCCGGCTGGATGCGAAGATCACCGTTCCGTTGATTGTAACGACACCGATTCGAATCGAAGACTTGTCCGTCCAAGTGACTCCCGATGTCAACTATCGCGTCAATTTCACGATGACCGAAGATGCCATGCGGGCGTTCGGTGAAGAAGCAGGAGAGAAGTCTGCGGTTCAGTGGAGCGTGGTGTGGGGAGAAGAAAAATCAGAGGGCTCTTCCATGGTGGTAGTGCTCGATCGTTAGTGGCTTTTTATTCTGGTGATTGAAATGTTGTTGAGAGCTTTGGGATCGATCGGTTTCGCGATGGTATTGCTGTCGGGCAGGGCCTGGACGACCGACTGCAGTATCCATGAATCGGCTGCGTGTTCCGCAAGTCCAGGTACCTCGGCATGCAGCGAACTCGTGCCGGCAGGTCCGAACGACTGCTCCAATTCCGAGTTCCATAAATGTTAAGATTCTCTCCGGTCGTGATTTCGCTTTGCATCGCATCGATCGCCAATGCGGAAAATCTTGGCGATGGTGCCTATGACGACCTGATCAGGGCGCACGTCGCAAACCTTGCTTCAATCCAGCGTTATGACATCATCTACAAATCGGAGGTTTCGTTACTTGACTCGGGTTCTGGACGTTTGGAGGAAATACGCCGTTTTCGCCGAGTTCAGTTCGACCCCGACCAGAACCGACGTCGTTTGATTAGTAGGGCAAAAACCGAATTCACCGGTGATCAGAAGAAACCGGACGTCCGTGCGTATCTTTCCGTCATGTTTTATGACAATGACCTTAACGCAATGCGGGAATTTCCTGGGCCCATCTCAAAGATGGGGGGAAACCCGGCTTCCAGTTTCAGTCACGGCAGTGGAAACCCCGACTGGCGGCGTGTAGGAATTGGCAGTTTTCCTAGTTATGGAGGTGGGCCAGAGTCGAAAGTTGCTGAGGGGATGCTCAATGTCACCATGTCGCTCCCCGGTCAGTTGATCGGTATTTCGAACGGAAATCGGCAAGCAACCTTTCAAACAAAGAAGGTCGAAACGGCGACGCATGAGATACGTTGGCTTTCGCTAAATGAAGAGGTCCGAATCAAGGTTCGGTCGGCTGACTTGCTAAACGATGCGAACCTTGCCATCCGGCTCACCGATAGGGAACGAGTCGAGCCGTAGGATGGGTGTTGAACCCGCATGGCCGTCACGGCACCTCGACCTTCACAGCGACTGCAGGAACGCCAGCAAGTCTCCCAGTTCGGCTTCGGTCATCGTTTCGACCAAACCGGTCGGCATCAACGAAACCTTGGCCCGAAAGATCTCTTCGATCTCGTCTTGCTCGATCACGATCGTGTTGCCGGCGGCCGTTCGCAAGGTGACCGCTGAGTCGTCCTCCGCGATCTTCAAGCCGACGAATTGACGTCCGTCGACGGTCAGGACTGTGTAAGACGCCCAGGCTTCGTCGATTTTTTTGGACGGTTCCAACAGACTTTCCAACAGCTGTTGGCGGGTCATTCGTTTCGCGATCCCACTGAGCTCCGGGCCGACCTGCATCCCGACGCCCGCGGCGACGTGGCATGACCGACATTGCGAGGAAGCCGAACCGGCGAACCACTTTTGGCCACGCTGCGCGTCGCCGGTCAAAGCCAGCAGACGAGCGACGTCGGGGTTCGGGCCGATTCGCTCGCTGCGGAGGTCCGGCGGCACGAAGGCTTCGATCAACCCGCGGACGACCGTTGACGGTTCGTCGGCAAGCGTTTCCAAAGCTCGACGGCTCCGCTCTTCGGCGGGCAATTCCAACCACTCGCGTTGTCGCGACAGGGCGAACACCGTGTCGGACCGGCCCAGGTGCAATTCGGTCGACGACGGTTGCCCGGGTCGGGACGGCAGCGATGCGATCCAGTCGCCGACCAATCGCAAGCCCGCCACGTCGACTTCTCGACTGCCCGCGTGCGGCATTCGGCCCGAAAGGATGGTCGACATGCGGTAGTACAACACCGAACGACTCGGATCACCGGCATGAATCACGGAGGCCGCGTCGCCGTCGTGAACACCGGGGATGCCGAAGTTGCCTTGGCCGGCGGCCGCGTCGACCGCGTTCATGTCGTCCGGCTTGGCGGTGTGGGAAAGCACGACCGCGGCCGAACCGCCGCCGCCCCGCATGTGGCAGTGCGCGCAGTTGGCCGAAAGGTAGGACCTGGCCCGCGACTCCAATGGCTGCGACACGTCATGCGGATCGACCAAAGGCTGTCCCCGGTCGTCGACGTCGGAGACCAGTCGCCGATCGACCATCGCTTGCCAAGTCGTCACGGCGGGTTCCCCGTTTCGGAGCTTTGATTCGGCGTCCCAGGGCGTTTGCAAGTTCTCCGGCGTCAGGCTGATTCCCACGGGAACATTTTGGTGATGACAGACCCGGCATTGATCGCGCGATGCGAACGTGTGCCGCATGACTCGCGATCCGAAGCGATCATCGGCGACCGTCAGTTCGAGCGAATCGCCATCGGCATCGACCAAGTCGGCATCGCTTTCATCGGCCCGCCAACGATAGGTGTAGGGTTGCCAAGCGATGCCGTCGAACAGCAGGATCTGTGTTTCGATTCGCTTCGTCGCGAAGTCGCCGGCTGCGGTTTGCACTTCGCGAGACAAGGTGTTGGCCAGCACGGTTCCCTCGGGTGCCGTCCAACGCCGTCGATTGCGGATCACGCCGATGGTTTCGTCGCCCGGTACGGCCAAGAGACGGTTTCCGGTCGCGCCGTCCCGCCACATCGTCGCGGCGGGCCGGTAAGCCGTCACGCCGGCGGCGGGCTGTCCGGTTTCCAGGGATTCGAACAGTCCGGTTCGGCTGAGTCGACGCGGGAAGTCCTTGCCGGAGTCGGGACGCGTGTTTTCGACAAGCCGATGAACGCCGCCGCCGAAGTCCAACACGATCAAGTCTTGCCGGCCGTCGTCGTCCACATCGATCTTGGCGAAGGTGATGACGGCCAACGGCGTCACGGCGATCTTTTGGTTGTCGACCAACTTGCCTTGTTCGATTTTGGCCGCCCAAATCGATCCGCTGACGTAGTCGCCGCAAACGTAATGGCCTTCCAGTGACTCCGGACCGAAACCTCGGACGGCCAATCCGCCGGTGATCGATTGCGATTCGGTGTGCGGTAGCGCGATCTCCGGTGCAACGATCTGTCCGGGCCCGAACGGGTCGTCGGGATAGATCGGCTGCGGTCCCTCGGTGATGCTCCAGCCGTGGTTGCCGCCCGACCGGACATGGTGAATCATCTCCCACAGTTCCCAGCCGACGTCACCGACATACAAGGCTCCCGTCCCCGGATCGAAATCCATCCGCCACGGGTTTCGAAATCCGAACGCAAAGATCTCGCCCCGCGCGTCGGCGGTTTTGACGAACGGGTTGTCCGCGGGAATTCGATAGCGCTGGTCTTCGGTCGCCCCACGAACGTCCAGTCGCAAGATCGATCCGCGAACGTCGGACAAGTTTTGTCCGGTTCGCAAGATGTCCGGCGGAAAGGGTCCGCTACCGTCACCCATCGTGACGTACAACATGCCGTCGGGCCCGAACCGGAGTGTGCTGCCGGCGTGATCACCCGAAGGCCACGAAAAGATGTCCAGCCGCGAGTCCAAATCCAGCTTCGGCGCTTTATCGTCGGTCAATCGATAACGCACGACGCGGGCGCCGTCGTCGGTGAACCAGGGCTTGGCCTTCCAGACCAAGTACACGAAACCGTTGTCTTCGAAATCGGGGTCCAAAGTGACGTCCAGGGCGGCCGCCAAGTCGGGTTCCCAAGTCTTGACGTCACCGGCCAAGTCGACTCGTTCGGCGTCGGCTTGGTGTCGCAGCGTGAACAGTTTGCCGTTCCGCTCCAAGACCAACAGCCGATCGCGTCCGGGCAGGGAGACGATCGCCACGGGTTGCTCGAACTGCACGCCCGGCAAGACACGCTCGGTGCGGTAGGGCAGCGGCGGATCGGGTGAGCCCTTCAACCGACTGCTCGTCCAGGGGACACGCGAGGGGGCTTCGTCGGCGGCAACGGTTCGGCACTTCGCCGAGGCGAACAGGAGCGGAACGAACCAGAGGATCAAAACGGAGACGCGGGCCATGGGAAGAATCGCGGCGGGTGATCGGGAAAAGAAAAAGCCGAGTGACATGGTAAACCGTCGGCGGCGTGTCGTTTTCACCGGCGCATTCGGCACGATCGGCATCTTGCAGGGCGGACACGGAATTATTGCGGCAGGCGGTCGCGGACGTTGCCCGACGACGCGTCACCACGTCCCAAGTTTAAACGAGTCCCTCCACGAACGATGCGGCCACTTGAACCATTCCGACGCGACGACCGAAAAAACCCCGGCCGAGAAAGCCCAGCTCCCTCAATCCGGAACGGGATTCCGCGCCGATTCGCTAGCGCTCGGGATGGTGATCGTCTTGGCGATGACGGTCGTGCAGCGGGGCATCGGATTCTTTCGTGGGATCTGGTTTTGTCGATTGTTGGACGATACGGTCGTCGGGCAGTGGTCGATGGCTTTCGGCTTCATCACCCTGGTCACACCGGTGATGCTGTTGGGGATCCCGGGGTCGCTGCCGCGTTACGTCGAGCATTTTCGAGCGCGTGGACAACTCGGATCGTTCCTCCGGCGGATCGTGCTGGTGACGATCGGTTTGGCGATGACGGGATTCGCGGCCATGCTGGTCGCACCTCGGTGGTTCGGATGGCTGATCTTTCTGCAGCCTCAAGACGCCCGTCTGATCTACAGCGTCGGCGTCGCGATGCTGGCGATCGTGTTCTTTAACTTCGTCAACAACTTGGTATCCTCGCTCCGCCAAGTCCGCGTCGTTTCGGTGATGCAGTTTTCCCAAGGCGTCGGGTTCGCGATCGGCGGTATCGCCTGGCTGGCCCGCGGCGGCGGGCTGACCGGACTGGTGATGACCTTTGCGGTGACGACCGTTTTGTCGACCTTGCCGGGGCTTTGGCGATTGCGACGCGGATGGACCGGAATGCCGGTCGCGACGCAGGCCTTTGACCGCGGTGCGATGTGGCGCAGGATTTTGCCTTATGCGGCGGCGTTGTGGGCGATGAACTTGGTCGGCAACGTCTTTGAACTTTCCGATCGTTACATGATCCTGCACTTCATGCCCGGCAGTGGTGCGGGCGACGTTGCCAGAGAAACGGTCGGACAAGCGGCCGTCGGTCAGTACCACAGCGGACGCCTTTTGCCGATGCTGTTCATGAGCCTGGCAACGATGCTGGGCGCCATCTTGATGCCGTACTTGGCCGCCGACTGGGAAGCCGGCCGGCCCGACGCGGTCCGTAGGCGCTTGAAGCAAGTCTTGCTGGGCCTATCGGCCGTCTTCACGCTGATCGCTGCTGCGACACTCGTGCTTTCGCCTTGGCTGTTCGGAACGTTGTTGGAAGGTCGCTACGACGCGGGGTTATCCCTGTTGCCGATGGCGTTCGTGTTTTGCAGTTGGGCCGGCTTGGTAGCGATCGGTCAGGAATACTTGTGGGTCGTCGAGAAAGGCAAGTGGGTCACCGTGGCGATGGTGTTCGGACTGATCAGCAACATCGGCTTGAACGCTTGGTTGTTGCCACTCTGGGGACTTCACGGCGCGGTGGTCGCGACGATGACGTCGCACGGCGTCGTCATGGTGGGCGTTTGGATCGCGATGGTTTGCTGCGGTTTCGTCGCCGACCGAACGGCTGTGTACGTCGCGGTGTTGCCCGCGACTCTGTTGGCGGGACCATGGACGGCCGTCCTTGCGGTGCTTGCCGTGCTGGCGACCAGTCGTCACGCGAACCTTTGGATCCGTTACGGATGGCGACACGTCGATCTTCGTCGGCTCGTTCCCGACCGATGCGTCGCGGGCTGAACTCGGTCCCACGTTCTGCTAGGCTTCGCGGCATGAATTTTTTGTGCCACGCGATGCCCTACCTCGACCAGTCCTGGGTCGCCGTGGGAACCGCCGTGCCCGATTGGTTGTCGGCGGTCGATCGCAAAATCCGCGCCCGCGGGCGGCTGGCGTCCCTGCACGTCGAAAGTGACGATCCCGTGCTGGCGGCGATCGCCCGCGGCATCGTCCGTCACCACGACGACGACCGTTGGTTCCACGGCACCGAAGCCTTCGTGACGACCAACTTGGAGTTCGCGGTTGCCCTGCGTGATCTGTTGCAACGCGACGCGGGTCATCGGGAAGACGGCTTTCGCCCGAGCTTTGTCGGTCACATCTTGATCGAGATGCTGCTCGACGCGATCTGGCTGCGGGACCGCCCCGAGATCGGTGAGACGTATTACCGGATGCTCGGCGAGAAGTCGGCGACCGAGGTGCAACGCTGCGTCAACGTGATCACCGGCAAACCCACCGATGCCTTGGCGGGGTTGATCGAGCGTTTCGTTCAGGCCCGTTTTTTGTTCGACTACCTCGATGACGAGTCACTGCTGTTTCGACTCAACCAAGTGATGCGCCGTGTCGGGTTGGCGAAGCTGCCGCCGGCGGTTTTGGACTGGCTGCCCGACGCACGACGACAGGTCTGGCAGCGACGCGATCGGATGCTGACGCCGCCAGGATCGCCTTCGCCGTTCCCGATCTGAAAAGACGGGGCGATGGAGGCGTCCGGCCGAGTCGGATCGAATCTTGCCGGCAGCGGTTTGTTCGGAAGCCTTGTGGTTTGCCTTCTTTCAATGCCGCCGGCGTGTTTCCCCACCGAGCCGCCTCATCGCGGGGCCGCCTCATCGCGGGGCCGCCTAATCGTCGGGCGGTCTCGGTCGGCGACTGCCTTCCGATCGGGCAGACGGACAATGTCGATCACGTCTGTATTTCGCCGTCGGTATCGGAAAATGCCTTGGCGACGATTGTTATTCGCCACAGACCCACGTTCGAATCGGCTGAAGGGCCTTGAGGTGCCCTTGGCAACTCGACGGACGCTGCGATCTCCCGACGGCCTGATCATTGCTTTCGGTGACGGGGCTGACCGATCGGTGAACGGAGTTACCGGCAGGCGACACGAAGACGACGCCACGATTCGACCGCCCCACTCTCTCACCGTGAAGCGACCACTTTCTATGACAAAATCCAGTTCCGCTGCCGTCTTGAGTCCTCCGCCAAGCACCGGCATCCCCGCGACGAATCGGATTCAAGACGACGTCGTCCCCAAACCGGTTCGGCAAAGGATCAAGAAGGCGCGAAAAGGCGAGATTCTGAGCAAAACTTATCCGTATAAGGTCCGCATGGCGACGTCGGATTACGAAGCACACAAGCAAGCGTTGCAAGTCGAACTGTTGAAGCTTCAGCATTGGGTCGAAACGACGGGAGAACGCGTCGTGATGCTGTTCGAGGGACGTGACGCGGCGGGCAAGGGAGGCACGATCAAACGCTTCATGGAGCACCTGAACCCGCGTGCCGCTCGCGTCGTGGCGCTCGGGAAACCGACCGAATCCGAGCGTGGGCAGTGGTATTTCCAACGCTACATCGAAGAACTACCCACCGGCGGTGAGATCGTGCTGTTCGATCGGTCTTGGTACAACCGCGCGGTCGTCGAACCCGTCATGGGGTTTTGTTCGCAATCACAACATCACGCGTTCTTGCGTCAGGTCCCGATGCTGGAAAACATGTTGATCGATGACGGGATTCGCTTGTTCAAGTTTTGGTTTTCGGTCAGCCGGGAAGAACAGTATCGCCGTTTCAAGGCACGCGAGACCGACAAGCTGAAACAATGGAAACTGAGCCCGGTCGATACCAAAGGCTTGGCGATGTGGGACGAGTACACCGAAGCCAAGCGGGCCATGTTCATGTCGACCGACACAACGTTTTCGCCGTGGACGGTGGTGCGAAGTGACGACAAGAAACGTGCCCGGCTTGCGTGCATGCGGTACGTCCTCAATGCGTGTCCTTATGCCAACAAGGATCGCGAAACCGTCGGACAACCGGACGGCCAGGTCATCGGCAGCAAGGAGTCGCTGTACCAAGCGGACCAGTGGTAAGCCGATCCCCGAATCACGGGACACCGTGAACCGCCGGCGGCGGGTCTCGCCGCCCATTCCGCACGGCAACGCGAGCCCGGTTCTGAGGCTTCGGTTTTGTTGCCGCCTCACCATCGGTTGCCCGAATGCGAAAGGTCGCATGACTCGGCGAGTCGAGCTGCCGGGAAAAATCCGGTAACTTAGCGGCGATTGGGAGCCAAGCTGCCGCCGGCGATTCTGGACGGGTGGTCCTCCGCGCCGCAGCAGGTCTGGCGGCGGCGCGATATGATGCCGCCGGATTCGCCCGGGCCACGCCGGTCACGATCCGGTGAAAACCGCTGCGATCGGGCGCTCCCGCGATCCCTTTTTGTCCCCACCCCGTGCACGAAGAAGATTGACCGACGATGAAATACGGAATGAACCTGTTGCTTTGGTCCGGCGAAGTCACCGACGACCTGCTGCCCGTGTGTGAACAGCTTCGAGGGATGGGCTACGACGGAGTCGAGCTTCCCTTGTTCAATTTGGACTTGGACTACGCAGCGCTGGGCAAGCGGCTGGACGATTTGGGTCTGCAGCGGACCGGCGTGACGATTCGAAATCTTGACGACAATCCGATTTCGCCCGACGCGAGTGTCCGCGGTAAAGGCGTGGAGCTGAACAAGCGAACGCTGGATTGTTGTGCGGCGGCCGGCGTCGAGACTTTGGTCGGACCGTACCATTCGGCGATCGGTCACTTCAGCGGTGAAGGTCGCACCGAAGACGAATGGAAATGGGCCGTCGACAGCATGCGTCAAACCGCCGAACACGCCGGATCGGTCGGCGTCAAGTTGGGCGTCGAGGCGTTGAACCGGTTCGAGTGTTACTTTTTGAACTGTCACGCCGATTCCGCCGCGTTCGTTCGCGAAGTCGATCACCCGGCTTGCGGCATCATGTACGACACTTTCCACAGCAACATCGAAGAGAAAAATGTGACCGCGGCGGTTCACGCCGGTGGCGACAAACTGTTCCATATCCACATCAGCGAAAACGATCGCAGCACGCCGGGTGCGGGCGGTATCAACTGGAAAGAAAACTTCGACGCCATCACCAGTTGTGGCTACGACGGTTGGCTGGTGATCGAGGCCTTCGGCTTGGCGTTGCCGGAGATCGCGGCAGCCACCAAGATTTGGCGACGAATGTTCAGCGATGAAATGACCTTGGCCAGCGAGGGTTTGCAATTCATGAAGTTCCAAGTCGAAAGCCGCCAGAATGTCTGAGGCGAACGGTTCGGATCCGGACACGGCGGCTGACAACGGGCCGGCCGGCGTGGTGTTGTTTCTGTCGGGCGATTTGATGTTCGCGTCGAGAGTTCGGGGGGCTGCCGAAGCGGCCGATCTCGGGTTCCGTTTGGCGGGAGACTTGCCCGGCGAAACCGACTCGTCGATCCGGCACGTGGTGTTGGACCTGTCGACACGGGCGAAATTGATTTCAGGCTTTCGCGAGCGGTGCAGGCAGGCATGCCCGCGTGCAAACGTCATCGCTTACGGGCCGCACGTGCAGACGCAAAACCTGACCGCCGCGCGTGGCGAGGGCATCGAAGCGGTGCTGACCCGTGGGCAATTCGATGCCAAGCTGAGTTCGTTGTTCGCTTGATTCGTCGTCCTCTCAGGCTCAGGCTCCGCCGTCGGCTTGCGTCGGAAACTCGGCGGCACGGACACGCCACGCCGCCGCCGCCAGAAACGTCGTGGTCACCAGCGTCAACGCGATCAAGTGATGGTGCATCGGTTCGATCCCCAACGTCGCTTCGGCCAAACTGCGGACGCCACGCCAATCGGTGCCTTCGGCCAACAGTCCACGCAGTCGGTAGTTGATTGTCAATCGGTTGACGACCGCCGGGACGAAGGACAACCCGAACTCGACGACCAGCGTATAAATGACCGCGGCGACCATCGTGCGGCGGTAAAACAACACGCCGATCAAAACGTAAAGCGCCCCATGCGCGACACACGAGAGCAACGCCAATCCCGCCAGAACCAGCCAAAACGACACGCCGGCCGCGTTGCCGATCAAGATCGTGCACACGGTCAGCGAAACCACCGCGGCGGAGAACGTCCAAGCCACCGCGGTGACGTACTTGCCCAACAAGACGGTCGTCCGCCCGCCGGGCCGCATCGCCAAGTGAATCCAAGTCTGGCCTTCCAATTCGGTGCTGACCGCCGGCGTCGCCCACAACAGCAAGCCGAGCAAGCAAAGCACCTCGGGGATCAGGAAATACGTTGCCAAACCCCAGGGATCGATCTGTTCGACGGTAATCTGGACACGCAACAACCCGATGATCATCACCGGAAAGAGGACCAAGACGCACCAGATCGCGATCCGCGACGCCGTCATCGATCGCGTCAGTTCGAACCTCACGACGTCCAACATCGTGCCGGCCGAAAGGAAACGGGAGACGCCCCCGGGGATCTTTGCGGTGTCGACGGGATTCATCGGCTGATCGTTCACGACAGTTCTCCACGGTGTCGACGCAGGAGCGCCGCGAACATCGCGGACAGGTCACCATCGGCGGTGTTGAACTGATCGATCCGCAAACCGTCGTCCGCAATCCAAGTGGTCAGTCGGCCGAACAGCGACGCAGGATCTTTGACGCCGATCTTCAACGAATGCGTGTCGACACGCAGATTCAAACGACTGACGCTGGGATGCTCGGCCAATCGCGAAACCAGACGTCCCACGTCCGGGCCGATCAGTTCGACTTCCTGAGGCGTTTCGGCGACGATCGAATCGATTTCATCGGCGGTTCCGCTGGCCAGCAAACGGCCGCCATGGATCAACAAGAACGATCGCGTAATCGATTCGATTTCGTGCAGCACGTGGCCGGCGAACAGCAAACTGCGTCCCTGGGCGGTCCACGCTTTCAACAACTCGGTCATCTCGTAGCGACCGAGCGGATCCAGCCCGTTATAGGGTTCGTCCAAAATCAAAAGCTCGGGGTCGTGCGCGATGGCCTGTGCCAGTTTTGCGCGTTGTCGCATGCCCAACGAGTAGTCACCCATGGGTCGATCCATCGAATCCTTCAAGCCGACTCTTTCGAGTGCCGTTTCGCTGCGAGAGTGAGCATCTTGAACGCTGAATCCGTGCAGCCGAACCAAAAAACGGACCCAGTCCTTCGCCGTAACGTTGGGATACAGCACGTCGGTCGCCGGGCACAACCCGATGCGTCGGAGTACCCCTCGATGCTTGGCCGGGTCGGTGCCAAAGACGCGGACTTGTCCCATCGTCGGACGCAATTGACCGGTCAACAGGTTGATCAATGTCGTTTTGCCGCTGCCGTTGGGGCCGATCAAGCCGTACGGACCGGCCGGCAAGCGGCAGTGCATGTCGTTGACGCCGATGACCCGGCCGTACAGTTTGGAAACATGAGTCAACTGAATCATACACGCAGCCTTGCCGACAATCGCTGACGGATCACCCATGTGCCCAGCACCGTGATGGCGACCAGCATCGCCACGGCCGGCCAGACGCCGCCTTCGGTTTCGTCCAAACCGAAAACCCAACTCTGGACTTTGCCCAACGTGTGATACGGCGACATCAAACGCCACCTGTCCAAGTCGGCGAAGTCCTCCACTGACCCGGTTCCCCCACTTCCGCCGCGACCCGAACGACGGGGCGGTGGGCCACCATTGCCTTCGTTCAGGCCGGGGGC